>CAZPUI010000031.1:0-15887 GCA_964589695.1 uncultured Solibacteraceae bacterium
ACTCCAGGAACGCATCACCTCCACGAAGAAGGGTTCCATCACCTCCGTGCAGGCTGTGTACGTGCCCGCGGATGACTACACGGACCCCGCACCTGCCACGACCTTTGCCCACCTGGACGCCACCACCAACCTGAGCCGCGAGCTGGCCTCCCTGGGCATCTACCCCGCCGTGGATCCTCTGACCTCCACCAGCCGACTCATGGATCCCCGCATTCTGGGTGAGGTGCACTACACCACCGCCATGCGTGTGAAGGCCACCCTCCAGAAGTACAAGGAGCTCCAGGACATCATCGCCATCCTGGGCATGGATGAGTTGTCGGACGAGGACAAATTGACCGTGGCCCGGGCGCGCAAGTTGCAGCGTTTCCTCAGCCAACCCGTGCATGTGGCGGAACGATTCTGTGGGATCCCCGGGGTCTACGTGAAACTCGAAGACACCATCCGTGGCTTCCAGGAAATCTGCGATGGCAAATGGGATCATCTGCCGGAACAGGCCTTCTTCATGGCTGGCACCATCGAATCCGTGGTGGAGAAGGCCAAGGCCATGGGCATCCAGGTCTAGGGGCCAACCGTGTCCGACCAAATTCTCCTCGAAGTGATGACGCCCGAACGCAAGGTCTTCTCCGGCCGGGTGACCGAGGTGCAGTTCCCCTCCAAGCATCGAGGGTTCTACGGCATCCTGCCGGACCACACCACCGTCCTGACCCCCGTTGGTGATGGCGTCCTGACCTACAGCCAGGGGGGCCAGCGCCAAGCCCTCACGGTCTTTGGTGGGTTCGCAGATGTGGGTCCCACCCACGTCACCCTCTTGGCTCGGGAATCCGAGTCCCCGGACATGCTGAATCCTGACCAGCTTAAGACCCAGCACCAGGCCGCCCTGGCCAGCCTCAAGGCAGCCAAGACCCCCGAGGACGCCACCCAGGCTCAACAGGATCTGGACGCCGTCCTGATCCGCCTCCAGGCCCTAGGAATCGCCCCGCCCCAGCATTGAGCCGCCACCTGGAAGCACCCTCGACCTCCGAGCAACCACGCGCAGGACCCACCTCCCAGGCACGCCGTTTCTCGCCGACAGAATCAAAGGGCCGCGTTCGCGGCCCTTTGAACTACCAAATAAAACGCTCGTCCTGTTGAAGCAACCTGATCCTGCCATCCTTCAGTGCCTCGATTTCCGGGAGGATCTGAGGTGTGTCCCCAGGGGTGAGGTGGTAGATGGCGACGGGCACGTTTCGGGTGAGCTTCTTGAGCTCACCTCCCAACTGCTCCGCCGTGAGGTGTTTCGAAGCAATGGCAAGCCAGCCCTGGTGGTTGGGAAAACTGACCTCCGTGATAAAAAGGCGGAGGTTGGGAACCCGATTGGCCCATGCGTAGATCAAATCCGTGGTGTGGGTGTCCGAGGTAAAAATGAAAGCACTGTGATCGTCTTCCACCAGGTAGCCCACGCAAGGTACCAGGTGATTCACGGCAATGGGGGTCACCCGCAATCCCTCCACCTCCAGGGTGGATTCTGAAGCCACTTCCAGGTAGCGAATGATCGGATTGTCGGGATTGGGTATCACTGAAAAATCGGGCCAGAGTTCATCGTTGAAAAGGTGCCGCCGCAGGGCATCCAGGGTCTCGGGCAGGGCGTGAATTTCCTTGGGGGTCTGGATGTGACCGAACACGTTCTTGCTGAAGAACGGCAGGGTGCACATGTGGTCCAAGTGCGAGTGGGTCAAGAAAATGTGCTTGACCTGGATCTGCTCCGCCACGGTCAGCGCCTGGGTCAGGGAACCCGCATCGATGGCCACAGTTCCATTGATGAGCAGCCCGGTCAGCCGATAGCCATCGGCCTCGCCACCTGAACAGCCCAGGACCCGAAGTTCCATATCACCCCTGAAAAGCGGAACTCATGATAGCGGCACCCATTCCATCCGAGAAGCCCGAGGATCCACCCCTCAGAACTTAAATCCGGCCACCAGGGCGACCTGGTACTGGGGCGCCAAGGCTTTGATGAGCTCGCTGCTGCTGCCGGTCCGATCGTCCTTGGTGGTGGGCATGGCAAATTCGGCCCGCAGGAAGGGACTCAGGAAAGGGATGGGCAGACTCATGCCGACTCCTGCTTTAACCCAAGGACGCGTGTAGGTAACGCTTTCGGTGGCCAGGGTTAGCTTCTCGCTGCGCAGTTCCAGCCCAGCGTAAAGGTTGACCAGGAATTTCCATTCCACCTTGGCGCCCCCGGCAAGGTATTGAATCCCGAACTTCTGGCGCGTGTTGATGCCTGCGATCACCACATCGCCTTCGGCCTTGGCATGGAAGGTCGCCTCCAGGCCCACTTCGGCGATCTTGAGGTCCAGGACGCTGAATCCCGCACGAATTCCGTAACCGGTGGGACTCACTGCGTCGTACTGCCCCTTTCCTTGACCCAGGATGGCCAAATTGGTGGTCTGGGCCTTACCCAATTGCTTGTCGAGGATCAGGGCCAATTCCGCCGCGGAAGCCGAGGGACCGGGAACAAGGACTGTCGCAAGGAAGAGCGAGCTCACATGGCGCATGGAACCTCCTGGGAAAAGACCCATCTAGCATGGACGCGCCTGCGGTAAGGGTCAAATCACAGACCGTTTGAGGCTACGCTTGAGGCATGCGGGGACATCTGGACTTCCTTCTGGCCGATGGATTCGATCCAGATACAGCCGAACTGTCCCTGCGGATCGGGATGCATCGGGAAGAAGGAGGGGAAGCCGAAGCCCTGCGCCTTCGCCTCTTCCTGGGTCGGGGCGGTGACCCACTCCAGCCCCTGCGTCGAGAACTCCAGACCCACCTACAGATGCCCCTCCCCTCCCTTTGGGATCGGGGGATGAAGGTCATCATCCATGCCGTGGAGGAGGATCTCGCCACCCCCGAGGGCCGACAACCCCAGCGCTACCTCTGGGTCAAAACCCAGATCCTCCATCCCACGGACGAACGCCGGGGCACCCTGGGTCACCCCGTGTCGCGGCAGGCCGAGGTCCTCTGGGATTGGGCCCAGCGCCTGGATCAACAGGGCCGTCGAACGTGGTCCATCGAACTCCTGGAGCGCCTCCTGCTCCTGGCTCCCAAGCACAGCCTCGCCTTGTCCACTCTGGCCAGCCTTCTTCGGGCGGAAGGCATGGTGGAAGAATCCCTGCCCTTCCTGGATCGGTTTCTTCAATTGCGTCCCGAGGATGTGGAGATGCGGCTCCGAAGGGGTGAAGCCCACCTGCATCTGGAGCACCCCCGGGAGGCCCTGGAAGCCTTCCTGTCCGTGCTGAAGACCAACGCCCTCCATCCCTTGGCCCACCTGGGCGCGGCACAGGCCCGCAGCTACCTCGGAGGCGATGCTTGCCCTCATCTGGATGCGGCTTTCGAACTCCACCGCGAAGGCACCCTCTCCGTGCTTCGTGAAACGTTCGATTACCGGATCCTGCTGGGTTGGCCCGAAGAGATCACCTATGCCCTTGAGGATATGCCCTCCCTCCTGGGCATCACGGCGGGAGAGCTCCAGACCTTTGTGGTGGACTACCGCCTCCCAATTCATGACCCCAGCGGCAAGGTCCGGGAGCGGGAATTGTCCAACTGGGTGACCCTGCAGAACCGCTACCAACTTCTGCCCATTCCCCTCCACTGGCTGGCCCCCACCCCGCGCCACCTGCCCGACCCCACCTAGGAGAACCCTCGTGAAGCTCCCTTACGGAGAAGGTCACCTGGACCTGCCTTATCTCCCGCAGGAGTTCACGCAGACGCTCGAGCCCTCCCTTGCCTTGCCACCCCTGCACCTGGGCCAAGCGCTGGAGGCTCCCCTTCGAGCCCTCAAGAGGCTCCTCACCATGGCAACCCCTCGCCACGTGGCCGTGTTGGTGGAAGACCGAACCCGGAAGAACCGTGAACTCCCCGACCTGCTCCGTGCCATCGGCGAGGTCCTGGCCGCACCGGAACGTGCCCTGAGCCTGGTGGTGGGCTATGGGGCCCATGGTCCCCATACGTTCGAGGAGCATGCCCACACCTACGGACGGGACAACCTGGAACGATTCCAGGTTGTGGACCACCTTTGTCGGGCGAGCGACACATTGTCCTTCGTGGGACAACTTGCCTCAGGCCAAGCCTGTTACCTCAACCGGGTGGCCGTGGAGGCGGACTTTCGCATCGTGATCGGCAGCATCGAGCCCCACGTGTTCGCGGGTTTCACGGGGGGGCGAAAGATGATTCTGCCGGGCATCGCGGACTACGAATCCATCCGTCGCAATCACGCGAGGGTCCAGGAGCCCTTTCAAGGCCTGGGTCGACTGGAGGGCAATCCCATCCACCTCGAGATGGATGAAGCGGCACGGCTCCTGCCCATCCACTTCGCCTTCCAGCTGGTCCGCGATGGGAGGGGCGATGCGGTGGCCCTGATGGGGGGCGATCTGAACCCGTGTTTTGAGGAAGGTGTGGCGCTGTGCAGGGAGATCAATACCTGTAGGGTTGCTGCCCCAGCGGACCTTGTGGTGGTCACACCTGGGGGGAGCCCCAAGGACGCCAGCCTCTATCAGTCCAACCGCGCCATCACTGCCGCGCGAAGGATCACGAGGCCCGGCGGAACCGTCCTGGTGGTGGGGGCCTTTCCCCTGGGCGTCGGCAACCGGGAGGTAGAAGCGTGGCTTCGCCAGGGCATTGGAGGGGTGCTGTCCCTTCCCCAGGCCCAGATCGAGGTGGGGGGCCACAATGCCGTGTGCCTGGCCCGCAACCTCGAATCCATCCGGCTCGTGTTCGAGACAGGATGGGCGCCTCAGCATCTGGAGGAATTGGGCCTGATCCACGGTCGACACCTTGCACCCAACCCGAAGGACCTCTGGACCCGACTTCTGGAAGAAGCCGGGCCCCAGAGCATCAGGTATCTGATCCCCAACGGTTCCTGCATCCTGTGTGAGCTGGCCTGAGCCCTGGGTAGGATAGGGGAAGGAGGGAGCCCCCATGGCCCACACCACCAGCCTTCCCATCGGGACCGTACGTCGCGGCAAGGTCCGAGACGTCCATGACCTCGGCAGCCAGCTGCTCATCGTAGCCTCCGACCGCGTCAGCGCCTTCGATGTCGTCATGAATGAACCTATCCCCGACAAGGGCAGGATCCTCACCCAAGTGGCCAACTACTGGTTCGAGGCCACCAAGGACATCATCCCCAACCACCTCCAGGCCACCCGAGTGTGCGACTTCCCTGCGGAGCTTCATCCCTACGCCGAGCAGTTGGAAGGTCGCTCCATCCTGGTACGTAAGGCCAAGGTGGTCCCCTTCGAATGCATCGTCCGCGGGTATCTGGCCGGCAGTGGGCTCAAGGAATACCAGAAGCAGGGCACGGTATGCGGCATTCCTCTCCCACCGGGCCTGGGCATGGCAGACCGCCTTCCGGAAGCCATATTCACCCCCTCCACCAAAGCCGAGGAAGGCCACGACGAGAACGTGGACTTTGAGTTCATGACCAACGCCCTGGGGTTCGAAAAGGCCGACAAGCTCCGTCGCATCAGCCTCGCCCTGTACGCCCGGGGATGGGAATTGGCCAAGGCAAGGGGCATTCTGCTGGCGGACACCAAATTCGAATTCGGCGAACTGGAGGACGGAAGTCTAATCCTCATTGACGAGGTTCTCACCCCCGATTCCAGCAGGTACTGGCTGGAGTCCACCTATGTGCCTGGCCAGAATCCGCCGAGCCTGGACAAGCAGTTCCTCCGCGATTGGCTTGAAACCCTCAGCGATTGGAACAAGCAGGCCCCGCCTCCGCCCCTTCCCCAGGACGTCATTCAGGGGGTGCGTGCGCGCTACTTGGATTTGGCAGCCCGTTTCGAAGTTCAGGTATAGGTCCTCGCTCCTATAAAACCTAGCGCTTGGGCCCACCCGCTATGGCCTTGAAGGACAGTACGAAGGTTTCCTCACGGACATCCACTTCGGAGCTGTCGACCACAAAGTAGACTTCCCGCGTTTCCTTTGAGGGATTCGAATAGAAGGCTTCCGGATTCCCCGTGGGGATCCGGTTGCGCAGCATGCCCTCCTCCTCGCGCCCCCACCGGTTCACCACCTTCACCATGAACCATGCCTCGTGCAAACCCGTCAGTCGGACGTGAAGTTGAGCGCCCCCCTCCACCTTGACCTTGTAGGCCTTCCACCCCGCAACGTCCTTGATGGAATCCCGGATTTGGCAGTCTCCGGGGGGAACTTCCACGCAGGGGACCCCCACCCCAGTTCGGGCATGTTGACGGATCTGATACTGGCTGACGGTGGTGGGGAAACCCTTGGCAGGGTCCGGCCAATAGGGCTTCAGAGGACCCCCAACCCTTGGCAGATCCCTGCCCTCGAAGACGGGAATCTGAGGCGTCTGAAGCACCATCCCCACCGCAAACATCATGGACACCAAGAACATGGTTGCTCCTCCTGATTTTGCTCACGCTGGAAAGATACTCACTTCTCGAGGCGAATCCACTGGGGGGTTGCATGACCCGACTGCCGGAGCGCCTCGACCTCAGCCTTGTCCGCACCCAACACCAGCACGTGTCGCCTGCTCGGTGCCAAGCATTCCTGCCATTCCCGCTGGAAGGAGGCCAGGTCGGTGCTGGGAGCTTCCAGGCCCTGTTGCTCTGCCAACCTTCCCAGGAGGGCCAGAGGATCCAAGGCCAAGACCCCCAACCGGGTACGAAGTCGCACTTGGGCAGCCTCCAACTCACTGGCCGTAGGGAGTCGATCCCTCTGCCGGTCCAACCAACGGCCAAGCGCCACGAGCGGCGAACCCTGGGTCGGTAGACCGTCGAATTTGAGCACCCAGCCTCCAGGGTGCAACTGACCCTTCTTCCAAGGTTGGGCACCTTCGGGTGGTTCCCAAAACAGCCGCGCGTCCAGGATGAGTCCTGCAAGTTCGCCCCATCCCTTGGCACCGTGGGGCAAGCCGACCCACGCCGCCGTGGTCTCCTCTCGTCCCCCCACCAGCCAGACGGTCGAGGCTGGGGCAGCGGTTCGCGGGAGACGGCCTCCCTCCCAGGCCCCAAAGGTCCGCCAGGCGAGGCCACGCAGTTGGAGGGGGTCCAAATCGCCCACAAGGGAAAGGGTCGTGCACCGTGGATGCACGAAATCGGCGTGGGCCTGCTCCAACTCCTGGACTCCCCCCTGGGCAAGCACGCCATCCTCCGGCCAAGGGAGGCAGGCCCATCCCTGAAGACCTTCGAAAAAACACTGTTGAGCCAGCCACCCCTCGGACTTCGAAAGGGGGGACGTACGCAGCCGCTGCCGGACCCTATCCACCGGGTCGCGCTCCATACGGCGCTGACCGATCCACTGTGACAGCCACTGGAAGGCGCCTTCCAGGCTTTCCGAGGGGCCCTCCAGGTTCATGATCAAACGGTGCCCGGTCCATTCGCCCGCGACCATGAAGGGGTGTTCCTTGGAAGCATCCTTCGCCCCCAGGGTGCGTTCCAGAAGCACCCTCGCCAGCACATGGCCAAGGGCAGCTCGATTCCGATCCAATCCCTGTGCTTCAAAGGCAATCTGCAAGCGCAATCGAAAGGTGGGCCGACTGTGGTCCTGCACAAGCCCCAGGGCCAAACCATTGGGCAGGGCGATTCGGTGCACGACAGGACCGGCCACGACCATGGGGGCTGGGATGGCGATGGGCAGGATCACAGCTGGGCCTCCAACAATGCGAGCGTTTTCGCGCGATCCGTCGGCGGCATCATCCTCAACTGCAACACGGTTTCCCGCACGATGCCTTCCACTTCCGAGGGATCGCTGAATTGCCGCGCAAGGACCTGGGTAAGCAGGCGGATGAGTCGGGCTTCCTGGGGATCCTGCGGAGAGACCAGCGCATCCGCCTCCAGCATCAGCACCACAATGTTATTCCGCACCAGGATCCGCCGCAGGGTGTCCTGGAAGGCATTCCTGTCAAGGGGACGGGCCGCCGCCAACATGGGAAAGGCACGTGCCACATCCCCCTTACAGATCAGGGCAGTCCCCAGGGCTTCCGCGAGTTCGGCCGCACGGTCCTGGACCAGGGTTTCCCGCACCTCCACCAGGCGCTGGGCTCGCCAAAGGTCCTCCTCCGGAACCCCCTCCCGCCCCATCCGCATCAGGGAGCTCATGAGTGCGGCTTCCACCTCCCCGCAGGTCCTGCCAGGTGCAGGTGTGGCCTCCACAACGAACAGATGAGGTTCTCTGCACCCTGGAACCGACACATGGACGGCGACGTTATCCGCAAGACCGAGTTCGCCCACCAGCCGCCCCCTGACCGAACTGCCAACTCCTGAAATGAGTTCAGCGAGCACGAGCATGTGACGATCATCAGACGTCTGGCCAGGGTGCACCTGGAGGGCCACCACCACTTTGGAGGCTCGGGAGGTCAGGACCTGGATCCGTCGGGCCACCATGCCTAGGTCAGGCGCAGCTTCCCAGGCCACCGGGAAACGGGACGTGGACCGTTCCGGCAGCTTCCCAAGGGTGTCTCCAAGGATGGTCTCCGCGGTACCGAGGTTCACATCCCCCACAAGCACCAAGGTGAGCCGGTCAGGGAGGAGGACGGACTGGGCCAGGACACGCAACTGGCGCCACCGGAGGGCCGCCACGGCATTCCGATGTTGAACGCCCATGGCACCATAGGGACTCGCTCCCAAGGCCGCGGGAAGCAGGTGGGTGTAGTACTCGGGCCAATCCATGCTGGCGCGCGGCGGTGAACTCGAGTCCCCACACCACAAATCCCTTTCGAAAGGAAAGGCGCCCAGGGGAGGATTCTTGATTCGGAGGGTGAGGCGCTCGCACCAGGCGCGCAGATTGGCCACAGGCAGTTCAGCCCCAAGTGCCAGGTAGTCCCCATGGAATTGGAAGAAGGGGGGCTCACGGTGGAGCGGCTGTCGGTTGACCATGGCCCTCTTGGCGATATCTCGCAATCGAGCCTGAAGGCCGGCATGAAGGGCTTGGATGGCTTCGACCTCGGAAGTGGGTCCAGGGGCTCGCAAAGTGGCCCACAAGCCATCCTCCTGACCGAGAAGTTCGGCAAGGGGGGCCTCGGACACCTCGTCCAACACGGCGAAAGGAGAAGCGAGGCAACGTCCAAGGAGCTCATAGGCCAGCGCCGGAGCCTGAAGAGGGTCCGTCGAGGGCCGCTCGACCACTAGGCGGGCGTGGACGAATCCTGTCCCAGGACGCTCCACCACAAGCACCCGCACGCCATTCCCCAAACGACGCTGGACCACCACGGGCAGGTGGCCGGACTGGCTCCAGACCACGCCCATGGCCCATCCCAGGATGACCAGTCGACGAAGGGACATAAGCATGCAGCGCATCAGCCCAGATTAGCGGAGACCGTATCGTCGGTCCCCTCACTTGCCCAACCCGGGTGAGAAAAACCTTTGGCCGAGGGTAGCTACCCGAAGGCGATGCAAGCCTTCCCGCGTCACAGAAGACCCAACCATTGGCGAATGCCTGCCAGTAGCCTGCACCCAAGGTTTACTGGGTGATGCGAATGTCCCCCCGCCGGGTCTTGAGGGTGACCTTCTGGGGTTTCCCTGGCACCTTCAACCGCAGGGTTCGCCGACTCTGGGAAACGACATGAGCATTGGTAACTTTGAAGTCCACGGATCCCCGTAGGCTTTCGGCCACCACCTCGCCTCCAGCGCGACCCAGCTTGACATCGATGTTCCCGATGAGGGTCGACAGGCTGATGCCTTCGCCCCATCCATCCAGATCGGTGGCCGTGATGTTCCCATCCGTCGTCTCGAGGTCGATGCCCCCCTCCACCTCATCGAGGAAGAGGCCGCCATTGGTGGTATGTCCCCTGAGGCGGGCCTTCATGCGTTTCGCTTCGATGGCGCCGTTGCGGGTGACCACGAAGAACTCCCCAGCGCCCTCACCCAACCGAATGTCACCATTGGCGGTTTCGCACTGGGCATAGCCCTCGACCCCCTTGAGGCGGATCGTGCCGTTCATCGTCTTGAAATACCCCAACACCTTACGGGGGACCCTTACCTTCATTTCACAGCGGGGCGTCACAACAAAACCAAATCCGAAGTTCCAACGGGGTTCCTCAACGAAGGTCTCGATTTCCAGATCGGCGCCCTTCCGTTGGATGTTGATGGCAATGGGTCTCCGGGACGAATCCCAGATCAGCGCTTCAAGGGCAACTTCGGGCATGTCCCAGGCTTCCACAGAGATCTGCCCGTTTCGGTTCTTGATCCAGAGCTTGGCACCCATGGCCAGGGGCTCACGCTTCTGGATGATCCGGCTAGGCTTGGGGCCATGTTGACGATGCTCTGGCCAGAACGGCTCCTTGGGCGTGGGCGGGGGGGGAGGTGGGTCGGGAATCTGGCCCCTGAGGACGCCGACCAAGAGCACTGGAAGCCAGCAAGTTCTCAGTCGATTCATCACAACCTCCCAAACATTCCGTGGCATGTCACGCGTGTTCTCATTATGGGCCCTACCCGTCGCAGGCGTGCAGGGGTCCGCTGGATCCTTCGGACTCCGGTGGATGTGGTGCGCCTTGTCAAACACCAAGCGTTGGCGATCTCCAGGGACACGCACAAGAAAACCCAGGGTTTAGGCAATTTTCCGCTATGGTGAACCCATGCTCGACGTGGTCATTCTCTCCGCGGTGCGCACCCCCATGGGAGCCTTCGGTGGCCAGTTCAAGTATGTTGAACCACGGGCCCTTGCTTCCCATGCGCTGAGCGCAGCCCTTCTCGAATCCGGCCTCGCTCCCGAAGACATCCACGAGGTTTGCCTTGGCCAGGTCTATCCGGCCGCCGGGGGTCCCAACATTGCGCGGCTTGCCTCCCACCTTGCAGGCATCCCGCCGACCACCCCGAGCTTTACCCTGAACCACCTGTGTGGCTCAGGCATGCGGGCGGTGGACCTCGCGCATCGGCTTCTGCCCACCGATGGGCCCGCCGCCGTGATCGCGGGTGGCGTGGAATGCATGACCCGCGTGCCCTACCTCCTGACGGATGCCCGCTGGGGTCGGAGGGTCGGAGGGTCTCAGGCCTTGGATGGCCTGCTCCAGGATGGGCTGCACTGCCCCTTGACGGACCGAACCATGGCCGAACTCGCGGACAATCTCGCCCTGCGCGCGGGTCTGACGCGGGAGGCTCTGGATGACTATGCATTCCAAAGCCACGGCAAGGCATCCAAGGCCTGGCGAGCTGGGGTCTTTGCGCGCGAGGTGCGTTCCATGGAGGTCAGAAGAGGCCAAGGCCTCATCCAGGCCACCTCGGACGAATCCGTGCGGCATGACCTTCAACGTTTCAAACTGGCCACACTCCAGGCGCTGAATCCGCGCGGTGGCCTTGTGACCGCCGGCAATGCCTCCCCCCTGAGCGACGGGGCCGCGGCGCTGGTCATGGCTTCGGGACACCCAAGGGGACGTGCCCGAATCCTGGGATTCGGCCATGCGGCAGGGGATCCCGCGGACCTTGTGGGACCCGTGGTCCGCGCCATTCAAACGGCGCTGGAACGGGCTTCCCTCCCATTGCACGCCATGGATCGGATCGAGCTTAACGAGGCCTTTGCCAGCCAAATCTTGGCCACCCAGAGGGCGCTCCCCGATCTTGATCCCGCACGCATGAATGTTCGCGGGGGGGCCTTGGCCCTGGGGCATCCCGTGGGTGCCTCCGGAGCGAGGATTCTGGTCACCCTCCTGCACTGCCTTGAAGACGAAGGCCTGAAATATGGGTTGGCCGCCCTGTGCATCGGTGGCGGCCAGGGCATGGCCATGATTATGGAGCGATTGCCATGAAGTCCATCGAGGTTGTCCAGCTTCCACATGGGCAGGGACTCCCCCTGCCCCGACAGGCCACCGAGCATGCCGCAGGCATGGATTTGATGGCCGCTCTGGAGGAAGGCCAGGTGGTTGAGCTCCGCCCCGGACAGCGAAGGCTCATCCCCACGGGCTTGGTCATGGCGATCCCTCCAGGCTGGGAAGGCCAGGTACGCCCTCGATCCGGCTTGGCCCTGCGCCACGGCATCACCGTGCTGAACGCACCGGGCACCATCGATGCCGACTACCGAGGTGAGGTGGCCGTGGTCCTGATCAATCACGGCGAAACGCCCTTCGAGATCCGACGGGGAGATCGCATCGCCCAACTGGTCGTTGCCCAGGTTTCTTCTTGGACCTGGGCATCCAGAAACGAACTCGCCGCGCTGGGGGAAACCCAACGCGGCGAGGGAGGATACGGATCAACAGGTTCCTGAGGGTTGGAGGCCCTGGGCCCTACTTCTTGCCGGCCGCAGGTTTGGGCGCAGGCTTAGGGGCCGGCTTTTCCGCAGACGCGCCGCCTTCATACTTCTGGTCGTAACGCTTGGCCACCTCAGTGGAAAATTGCATGAGCACAGCCTCATCGGCATAGGACAGCATTCCGTCCTGGAAGTTCAGGACATAGGTGGCCTTGATCTCTTTGGCGAGGGCTTCGATGATCGGACGGACCTCATTCTGGAACTGCCCAAGGCACTTCTCCTGCACCTTGCGCAACTCGGCTTGACTGTCCTCCTGCAGCCGCCGCGCGACGAGTTCACCATCCTGGAGGTCGCGCTGAAGCTTGGCCCGACCCTCATCGGAAAGGCCGGGGCTCTTCAACTGCTGTTCCAACTTCTGGAGTTCATCGACCTTGACCTTGAGCTTGTCGTTGAGGGTCTTGGTGGTGACTTCCAGCTCAGCCAGGACCTTCTTGGCGCGCACGGAGGTGGAGATCACCTGACCGGGCATAAAGAAGACGATCTTCTGGGCTGCCTCCTGGGCAAGGAGGACGACCATGGAGGGGAGGGCAAGGAGGGCGAGGATTCGTCGCATGTAAGACTCCGAGGAAGGGGGTTCAGAAGGTGGTACCAATGGAGAACTGGAAATCGTTTTGGCCTTCACGATCCAGTGGCCATGGGTAGGGATTGAGTTTCCGGGACCAGATGAGACGCAGCGGCGCCGGACTGATGGGCAGGAAGAACCGGAGTTCCAAGCCAGCACTGCGTTTGAGGGCTGTGCTGAAAGTCTTCTCCCCGGGTGCCCAGGCATTGCCCGCATCCATGAAGGCCACGAACCGGAATTGATCCGCGATCTTGAACTGATATTCCGCATTGATGAGGAATTGCTTGTTGCCGCCAATCACAACCGCATTCCCGGCATTGTCGTAGAGCACGGAGCCCACGCCACCCCAGCGGTATCCGCGAATGGTATTTTCTCCACCCGGTCGGTATAAGTCGTAGAGCGGCAAAGCCTGTTGACTTAAACTACCAATGTACCCAAAGGACGTATTCAAACCGAAAATATTACGCTCACCGTAACTCATGAATTTGGACATATCGAGGGTGGTGCGATAGTAGGGCTTATCGCTACCGAACTGCCATCCGCCGTATTCAAGGGCCAGGGATACCTTTTCACCATTGGTCGGTTTAAAAGGGTGGTTGACAGTGTTATACGAAATATTGGTACTCAAGGAAGAGGTCAACTGCGCATTGGCATCCCTGAAGAAGTAGTTTCGCCCGCCTTCGATCTTGATGATCCGGAATGAATACCCCACACCGATGTGCGTATTAAAGGTCAGGAGTGACCCTGGCAGGAAGGTCGAGAGACGAGTTCCTGTATTGACACCAATGGAACGTGTGAATTGTTTGTACGCATTTTCCACGCCGACCCGTGATGAATCGTACTCGGTGGTACCATTGCTGATGCTGGCGCCAAATTCATAGGGAAGGTCAAAAACCTTTGGCTCGGAGAACCCGATGGAGATGGCCTTCTGGAATTTGCCACTGTTCACGCTGAAACTCAGCGTCTCGCCTCCGCCCCCCAAGTTCCGGGTGGAGAACTGGATGCCGAGGCTCAACTGGAAGAGAGAGCTGTAGCCGCCCTGGAAGAGCAGTTCATTCACCCCGGCTTCTTCACCCACAATGGTGATATCCACCTGAGGCTTATCAGGAACAGGCTCTACCTTCGGTTCACTGGTCTTCACATCGAAGAACCCCAACTGTCCCAGACCTGTGAAACTCTCTTTGAACATTTCAAACTGGAAGGCGTCACCTTCCTGGATGAACAGGGAGCGCCGCAGCACCTTGTCCTTGGTGGTGGTGTTCCCTTGGAACTTGATCCGCCGAATGGTGTACAACTCACCTTCCAACAGCTTGATGTGGGTATCCACCTTCTTGACCCCGTTCTCCTCCCGCACTTCGAACTTCCGGTCGAAGTTCATGCCCATGTAGGCGGCGTTGCGGTAGTCCTCGGAAATCTTTTCCATGCCCTTGTTGAGTCCGTCCAGGTCAAAGGGCCGATTCACATTAGACGGGAGATCCTTGAGGTCACCTTTGACATTCAACCACTTGGCCAACCATGAACGGTTGTCCCGCCTGGCTTCGGCGATTCGACCCCGCAGGAAATCAAGACCTGGCTGGCCTTTGAAGATCTTCTCGTTGCCTTCAATGGTGAGCTTGCCCTCGTAGAAACGCTCTCCTTCCAAAATCGGAATGACCAGTTTTGCCCGGAGATCGTACTTGGGACTCTTTCCTTCTTTGATGCGCTTCTCGTTTTTGACCTTCTGGCGGGCGGTGGTGAAGTCCGTAACCTCGATGGTGGGCTGCCCGACGAAGGCATCCTTGTAGCCCTGGCGCCAGTAGGCCTTCTTGAGATTGACGAGATCGTCTTCGAGATTCTTATCCACGAGAAGATCATGGGAGGTCAGCCAGCTGAACATCCAGTGCTTGCGCGTCTTTTCCATGGCCCATTTGAGCTGAGACGTCGGCAAAAGCTTATTACCCTTGAATGCAACATCATAAATCTTGACCTTGCCACCTTCCTTGATGTCGAACACAAGTCGGGCAATTCCCGGCCCCATGGGCTCCAGGTTCACATCGATCACGGGGTTACGATAGCCCTTCTCGCCGGCTTGCTCGACGATGAGATTCTTCAACTTCCGAGTCGCCTCAGGGTCATAGACCGAATCCACTCGAATCTCGAGCTTTTTCTCTTTGATTTTGTCCTTGAGGGAGGAGAGCCCGACCTCGGTCCCCCCGCGGTAGTCAACCTCCTTGACGATGGGACGCTCAACCACACGAATGACAAAGATTTTGCCGTCCTTGTCGTCCTGGACATCAAACTTGATGTCATCAAAGGATCCTGAATTCCACAACCGCTCCAGCACAGCGGTGAGGTCCAAGGTTCTTAGATCATCTCCCACCTTGATTCCGGCCTTAAACAGAATGGTTTCGGCCGTCAACTTCTGGGCGCCCTTGACCTCGACCTTGGTGATGGTCTCAGAATCCTGGGCCATCAGGGAGCTTCCCTGGAATCCGGTGGCCAGCAACAGGGCCGTGAAGCCCAGGGAGGGCAGGCAATGCATGGGGCGGCGTAGGGGCTGCTTGGTCATGGGCTCTCGGAAGTGTGTAACGGGGTCGTATGGAGGGCTGTTTGAAGATCCGAAGCCCGGTCAGACGGAAAGCCCCACCGGTTCGGCAGGGGTCTGTTCAAAGGTGGGGATCAAGCTATCTTCGCCCACGTCGAAGGACACAAAACCCGAAGGGATCGTCTCCTGCGAAACCATGAGCTCCGCCAATGGATCCTCCACCTGCTTCTGGATCACCCGCCTGAGGGGGCGGGCACCATAGGCCCGGTCCCGAAGGGTGGTCTTGACGATCCATGCCACGGCGGCATCGGTCAGCGTGACCATGATGCGGTGTTTCTCAAGGGTCACGTTCAAATCGGAAATGAGGAGTGCGACGATCTTGGTCAGTTCCTCATCCCCCAACCGATTGAAGACCACGATTTCATCGATGCGATTCAGGAATTCAGGTGGGAAGGTGCGTTTCAACACCTTCATGGCCTCACTGGGTTTCGCGTCCGTACGGCGATTGGGCTCGGCAAAGCCGAGGTTCTTATCGTCCAGCAATTCACGACTTCCCACATTGGAGGTCATGATGAT
>CAZPUI010000031.1:15897-16872 GCA_964589695.1 uncultured Solibacteraceae bacterium
GCGTCCGAGGCTTGGCCATCGTCGAAGACCTGAAGCAGGATGTTGATGAGATCCGGGTGGGCCTTCTCCACTTCATCAAACAACAGGACACAGTACGGGTTGCGCCGCACGCGATCGGTGAGCATGCCACCCTCTTCGTACCCGACATAGCCGGGAGGCGCCCCCAGGAGCTTTGAGACTTCGTGCTTCTCCATGAACTCACTCATGTCGAAGCGGATCATCTTCTTGGGATCCCCGAAGAGATAGGTGGCGAGGGTCTTTGCAAGCTCCGTTTTTCCCACACCCGTGGGTCCGAGGAACAGGAATGACCCCATGGGTCGGTTCGGATTCTTGAGGCCTGTGCGCGCCCGGCGCACGGCCCGGCTCACAGCAGACACGGCCTCCGACTGGCCAATCACACGCTGATCGATCCGTCCTTCCATGTTGGCGAGATTGGCTCGTTCATCCCCCTTGAGGGCCGTGACAGGAATGCCAGTCCAGCCAGCAACGACATCCTCGATGTCCTTCTCCGTGACTGGGCTGAAATTCTCGTAGTCATCCTCGGTGAGCTCTTTGTGCCCACTCTGAAGCTGCTCCCTTACTTGGATTTCCTTTTGGCGAAGCAGGACGGCCTTCTCAAAATCCCGGTTGAGGACGGCCTCATTCATCTCGTTGACGACACGGTGGAGTTCGGTCTCCAGCTTTTGGCTATCCCCGGTGGCGGGGCCCGTTCGCAACTTGACCCGCGCGCCAGCCTCATCCAGCAGATCAATGGCCTTGTCCGGAAGGAACCGGTCGGTGATGTAGCGATTCGAAAGGTAGACCGCGGCGCGCAAGGTCTCGGGAAGGTACCGAACCCTGTGGAACAGCTCGTAACGACCTCGGATGCCTTCGATGATCGTCAGTGATTCTTCCTCGGTCGGTGGATTCACATTCACAGGCTGGAACCTGCGCACCAGCGAACGGTCCTTGTCGATGTACTTGGCGTATTCCTTG
>CAZPUI010000032.1:0-16842 GCA_964589695.1 uncultured Solibacteraceae bacterium
CGGCACCGCCGGGGGCTCGGGTGCGCGTCCGCACGTGGACTGGTGCCGCGAGATCATCGAGGAGATCGCCCGGGAAGAGGGGCTCGCCTTCACCATGGGCATCGCCTACGCCGACATCGCCAAGGAGACGGTGGTGGAAGCCATCCGCGGCGGCAAGATCACCCCCCTGGACGATCTGCCAGCGCTCACGGAAGCGGATGTGGAGGCCTGCCCGTACATCGTGGCCCAGATGGGCATCGAGCCCGTGCAGAAGCTCCTGGCGGCGGGGGTGGATGTGGTCCTGGCGGGCCGGGCCTACGATCCCATCAACTTCTCCGCCCTGCCCATCCTGAAGGGGTACGACGTGGCCCTGGCCACCCACATGGGCAAGATCCTGGAGTGCGCCGCCATCGCCGCCACCCCCGGCTCCGGTGCGGATGCGGTGCTCGGCATCCTGCATGAAGACAGCTTTGTGCTCCAGGCCCTGAATCCCATCCGCCAGTTCACGCCCCTCTCCACCGCCGCCCACAGCCTGTACGAAAAGAGCGATCCCTACCGCCTTCCCGGCCCCGGGGGCCTCCTGGACCTGACCCATGTCACCTTCACCCAGCTGGATGGCGGGTGTGTGGAAGTGAAGGGCACCACCTTCGTGCCCAGCGAGCCCTACCGCGTGAAGCTCGAGGGCTCCAGCGTGGTGGGCTATCGCACCATCAGCATTGCCGGCACCCACGACCCGATCATGATCGCTGGCATCGACGGCATCCTGGAACAGGTGAAGGCGCGGGTGGACGACCTGCTGAAGAAGGAACACGTTCAGGCTGAGGTCTTCTTCCACACCTATGGCAAGCATGGCGTCATGGGAGGCCTGGAACGCCACGCCCCCGCCGCGCCCCACGAACTCGGCCTGGTGCTGGAAGTGCTCGCCCCCACCCAGGAGCAGGCGGACACCGTGTGCTCCATCACCCGCTCCACCCTGCTGCACTACGGCTACGAAGGCCGCATCGCCACCGCGGGCAACCTAGCCTTCCCCTTCTCCCCGTCGGACGTGAAGATGGGCGCCTGCTACAAATTTGCGATCTACCACCTCATGGATGTCCAGGATCCCTCGGCACCCTTCGCCACGGAGATCGTGGTGGTGGGTGAACAAGGATGAATTCCGTGTTCTCCGTGCTTAATTTCGCGTATGCATTCACCCGGCCGAGGGTGGCATCGCCTGCACACCTCTTCAATTGCGTTACGAATTCCTTTCCGGGAATGCGGCCGTTTTCCGGTGGGAAGAAAACTACCAACGCAGAGATGCGCAGAGAAAAGCACAGAGAAGCGCAGAGGACGCCCAGTGAAGGTGCACAGACCAAGGGTCCATGCGCGCGCGGGCAGCGCCCATGAGAGTCGCTTCGGGCGCGCGCCTGGACCGGTCGCGCCTTGGCGCGGCCGCCCGCCAGGGGCGGGCCGGTCTGTGCCGTGATGAACGGAAGATGCTGCTCCTCTGCGCACTCCGAGACTTCTGTGTCCTCTGCGTTAATCAGTTCTGGGCTGAACCGCCCACGCTCGGACTTATGGGAACCCTTGGCCCCATTGGACCTTCGAGTCCTTCATCCCGTTCACGAATGTCCCTGAACCCAGGCCTTTCGCATTCAGTTCGGAGCGTTCGCCCCGTCGCCAGTGGGGCTGAACGCATACAATTTCCTTTCTTTCAGGGAGCCTCCCATGAAGAACCTTCGTGAACTCGCCCGTGTCATTCGCAGCAAGAACTCGAGTCCTATGAAGTTGACTTTGGACATCATCCTCAAGGATCAGGCCACCTACGACGAGGTGAAGCGCCGCGATCTCATCAACAAGAAGGTCATTGCCGAGGCCTACCAGATCGACGAATCCATGGTGGAGAAGGTGATCTACTTTGATCCTGCCCTGGCGGTGAAGATCGGCCTTCCCCGCTTGGTGCGCAGCGGCAGCCCCGGGGATACCGATGTGTACGGCGCCCAGCAGCACGCCCCCATGCTGGGCATCAATCTGGATTTGTAAAACCTTTCCTTTTCTGTTGTTTATCGCTGTTCATCGTCATTAATCGCTGGCTAAATCCGTTTTCCTTCGGTCGGTAATCTGAGCTGAGCTTCGTGAGAGACTGCTGCCAGGTTGAGAAATAAGCGATTGCCAGCGGTGAACGTCGATAAACGGCCATAGGCAGTATGAAAACAGCCAGCTCCTTCCCGATCGGACTTGAACAGATACCGAGCCACTGTCGAAGGCCTCCTCAGTCACGGACATACCTAAACACCTAGCTGCCCGAGGTGCCCCCATGCTCCACATGCCCATCAAGGAAAACCTTCGGATGGCCATCTACTATGCGCCCCGGGGCCGCTTCCGGCTGTTCATCCTGGGCAGCGAGCTGAGCCAGAAGTACCTCTACCCCACGGACCTGCTCATCGGGATCATCGGGGCTGAGGGATCAGGGAAGTCCACGCTGATCAAGGGGCTCTTTCCGGGACTCGAACTGACCAATGACGACGAGGGCATCAACAAGCGCACCTCCGATATCTTCGATTTCGAACCCACCGATTTCTTCAGCGGCCACACCTTCCATTTGGACATCCGCTTCGAGCTGGCCTTTCACCAGATGCACGAGATCGTGGAGGCCATCAAGAAGGCCCTGGCGGCCCGCAAGCGCGTGGTCATCGAGCACTTCGACCTGGTCTACAACCAGCTGGGTTTCAATGCCCAGATCATCTTCGGCATTGGCGAGGAAGTGCGGGTCTACCGTCCCTCCATCTTTGGGCCCAGCCCCCTGCGCATCCAGCAGGTGGCGGAGGAGAACCTCAAGTTCCGCCTCATGGCCCATTCGGCGGAGGACATCGTGGGGAAGATCCTGAAGGATGTGTACGGCCACGAGCACCGGCGACTCCATTCGGATGTGCGCCATGGCTTCATCATCGGCTTTGATGCCCATCCCAAGATCGATCTGGTGGAGCTGGAACATCGCGCCCTGGAGGTGATTGCCCAGGATCTGTCCATTGCCCCCGGTACGGGCGATTACGTGATGATCGGTGCGGAACCCTTCTACTGCACGGGCAAGCGCATCCATGTGAAGCACACGGCGGCCATCGAGCATTTCCGCCTGGTCAAGGACTACAAATACGACCCCATCTCAGGGAAATACCTGATGGTGGGCATCGTGGGTGAGGAGCCCATCGAGATCTTCCATGAGCATGCGCCCATCCAGGTGGATCGCCTCCACTCCGATGGTGCGGGCATGGGCGACAAGGACTACCGCTAGCGGAATCATCAGGCATCGAAAGGTCGATATGCGTTCCATTTCCGTTGAAACCATCGAAAAGCAGGTCGCGTCCCTCTGTCTGACGGCGGCCTTCGATCTGCCCCAGGACGTGCACCAGGCCTTGGCCCGGGCGGCGGAGCGGGAGGCCTCGCCCCTGGGGCGCTCCATGCTGAACCAGCTGTTGGACAACGCAGGAATTGCGGCCAAGCAGCGGGTGCCCATCTGCCAGGACACGGGGGTGGCGGTGTTCTTCGTGGCATTGGGACAGGAGGTGTCCATCGTGGGGGGCACCCTTCAGGAGGCCCTGACGAAGGCCGTGGCCGCGGGGTGGAAGGAGGGCTACCTCCGGGCTTCCGTCATCGAGGATCCGCTCTTCACCCGCCGGAACACCGGGATCAACGGGCCTCCCGTGGTGCACCTGGAGCTGGTGCCGGGGGACCAGCTGACGATCACCCTGGCCCCCAAGGGCGGTGGGTCCGAGAACATGAGCGCCCTGGCCATGATGAAACCCACCCTGGGCCCGGAGGCCGTGGCGGATTTCGTGGTGGACACGGTGGTGAAGGCCGGGGGCAACCCCTGTCCCCCGGTGATCGTGGGGGTCGGCATTGGGGGCAATTTCGAAGTGGCGCCGTTCCTGGCCAAGAAGGCCCTGCTGCGCCATGTGGGCGAGCCCCATCCCGATCCCAGGTACGCCGCATTCGAGCAAAAGGTGCTGGACCGCATCAATGCCAGCGGCAACGGCCCCCAGGGCTTGGGGGGTACCACCACCGCCCTGGCGGTGCATGTGGAAACCTACCCCTGCCACATGGCCAGCCTGCCCGTGGCGGTGAACTTGAATTGCCATGCCGCTCGGCATGCCACGTTGGTGATCTGAATGCCTGGGACACCATGGGCCAATCCACCTTCTTGTGGTGTTTTTCGCGATCCAAGCGCAGGTGCAATCCAGGGCGGCTTCCGGCCGCACGCGAAGGGCAGGGTAAACACGGAGATGCTTCAGCTCTTGAACGCACTGCTCCCCACTCTTAGGACTCAGATATGTCACCTCGCCTGATTCGTACCCCCCTGACCCCTGAGGTCGTGGACAGCCTGACCGTGGGCGAGGAAGTCCTCCTCACGGGGGTCATCCACACGGCCCGGGACCAGGCCCACATGCGGCTCTGCGCCCTGCTGGAGAAGGGGGAAAGCCTTCCCATCGAGCTCCAGGGCGCCATCATTTACTTTGCTGGACCCACACCGGCACCCCCGGGGAAGCCCGTGGGGAGCGCCGGTCCCACCACCTCAGGCCGCATGGATGCCTTCTCCCCCAAGCTCATCGCCGCGGGCCTGCCCGGCATGATCGGCAAGGGCACCCGTTCCCCTGAGGTGGTGGCGGCCATGAAGGCCCACGGCGCCGTCTATTTCGCGGCCACCGGCGGGGCAGGGGCCCTCATCGCCCAGTGCATCAAGGCCTCCACCTGCGTGGCCTACGAGGACCTGGGGCCCGAGGCCATCTACCGCATGGAGGTGGAGGCCCTGCCCCTGGTGGTGGCCATCGATCGGCAGGGGGGCAACCTGTATGTCGAGGGGCCGGCGAAGTACCGGCGGTAGTCAGGGGTTCCAGGTCGTGGTGACCCGTGGGGGTAACTGACGCGAGAATCGAAAAATGAAGCTGGAAATCGCCCACCTCGACTGAGCTCTCTGTCTCGAGGCAGCCTGAACCCGGTAAGGAAGGTCGGATTCGATCCTCCCTTTGTGACCTCCGTCTGAGTAAATGCGTTAAACAATTTTTATTTTTTCAATATTTTCCCTGTGATCCCTTGCATATCCGATTGGATTGGCTTGTGCTCCCAAGAACCATCGGCTCGCCGTTCCATCCGCAACTGTAGCCTGAAGGGGAATCCCTCGAATGTTCGGATGCCGAGATCACCGCCCTGAGTTCGATAGGATGCAATTCTGCGGGATCCCTCGAATGTTCGGATGCCGAGATCACCGCCCGGCGTTCGATTGAATTCTATTGAGGGAATATCTGGGTATGGGCTAGTTATGGATGTCCAGGTCTGACCAGATCTTCCCGGGGAAAACGGTGGCGATGTGGTCAGATTATTTAATATATCATTAAGAAGCGTCGTTTCGTGGTTTTTTTGTATTGAAGAAACGTCAATCATCGCTGTGGATATATGTTTTGAATTATCGCCCTTGGGTTTGAACTCGTCCCAAACATTCATGGCTTCTTTAACTATGTCATCAATGTGCTTTGGATCTATTTCTGTGTCGTAAGATAAAATGTATTGAAAAACTGGAAAATTATCGCGATATGCCAAAGTTGGGTCCCAAAAGTATTTTTTGGGATAAATTGGGGATCCTGTTTTCAATCGATAGGGCTTGAGTGAAGGAATGTGATAAGCAGTAAAAAGAACATTTTCTTTCTCGTCGATCGTGAGCCCTATGGCTCCAAGTGTGCAGTCACTACAGTTCATGAGGGTGTACTTCCAAAAGACAGCTTCCCTGGTTCCTTTTGATAATCCGAGCGCAAGAAATTTCCGCGAAGAAGGCTGTCCATACCTTGAAATTGCATCTGACAAGGTGGCGGGTCCCTCTCCAAATGACCCCGCGTTGTCCAAGTGGCGGGTCAGGTGAGCCGGGAAGCTAGTCCTGATGTGCCTAAGGCTGGGTCCGTACGTTTGCGTGGCTGAACTACATCCAAGAAGCAGGATCACTGTGGCGAGGAGGGTCAGTTGATATCTCACGGCTTTCTCCTGGGAGTTGCGTTTTGCGAGGTTGTGATGCATCGCGCATCGGATTAGGGGGGAGAGATGTCCGATGGGACGAGGGCCTCTGACCCAAATCAAGATGGATGCCAGTTGGGTCGAGGATGGAGAAAGCCAAAAATTTCATAAGAGGCCTGGCGAGATTCCACAGTACGTGGAGGGGCCGACGAAGTACCGACCGAAGTCAGGAGTCCCCATAACCTTTCGTTACCTGCTAATACTGCGACCCGGCATTCCTTGCGGTCGCCTGCGCCAGAGCGCTAGGATCTTCATGCTGCTGCGTGGGTCGCTGCCCACGGTTCAACCACTTCCGCGAAGTGGCACGTGACTCGTTCTGTTGGACCAGGAACCCTCCTGGCCAGGTTTTAGCCAAAATCGGACAGTCCTGCTTCGCTGTGTCTTTCTTCCGTTCGGGCTCGCGAGAGCTTTCCATCGGAGTCAGCAGCTGTGTCTCATCCACTGCAATGCATCCACCGTCTGGAGGGTGGTCGCGCTTCCATCCACAATCCCTCCAAGGTTCCAGTGACCCTCTTCGCGCGGGAGGACGTTTGCATCGAAGCCGATGCGATGACCCAACTCCTGGCCCTAACCCGCCTCCAGGACACCTTGGAAGCCATCGCAACGCTTGAAACTCAGGGGCGCATTGCTCCCTTCTGGGGAGAGGAACCGGGCTCCCTGAGCAGGATTGTGCTAACCCCCGACTTCCACCGTGGCGCAGGCATCCCCGTGGGCACCGTGATCGATGCGCGGGGCATGATCCTTCCCGGTGCAGTGGGGAATGATGTCAGCTGCGGCATGCGCCTCCTGGTGACGGACTTGCCCTGGGAGGCACTGGATCCCCATTGGAAGGCGCTGGGAAAGCGCCTTCGGGCGATCTTCTTCCAAGGAGCGCGCGACATCCCCATGTCCGCTCGGCAGCGAGAATCCATGCTTCGAGATGGCCTCTGGGGAATGCTGGAGACCCATTCCCAGAATGCCAATCGAGGATTGTGGCGGTGGTACGACCCAGGTTCGCAATTGGAGGACCTAGATTGGACCCACGCCCAAGGAGCATTCCCCGTTCAAGGAAACGAACTGTTTTTGGACTTGCTTGAAGGTTCAGGGGCGGTGGATGCAAGGGATCCCCAGATCGGATCCCTTGGGGGAGGCAATCATTTCGTGGAGTTGCAGGGAATCGATCAAATCCTGGAAGGTGGCACCGCCCATCTCTGGGGTGCCCAGCGTGGGAACCTCGCCATCATGGTTCATTCGGGTTCCGTGGGGCTGGGCCATACCGTGGGTCGCTGGTTTGGGGGCCAGGCGCGTTCCCTCTTCCCCAAGGGCATGCCCCACCCGGACCATGGTTTCTATGCTCTACCCACGCGGGGACCGCATGCAGCCACGGCTGAACGCTACCTTCAAGCCATGCGCAATGCGGCCAACTTCGCGTTTGGCAACCGCCTCTTCCTTGGGCTCATGGCCCTACGCGCCATTGAAGAAACCACGGGCCGATCCCTTCAGGCCAAGCTTGTCCACGATGCGCCCCACAACCTGATTTGGCCCCTGGCTGAGCACCGGTATCTTCATCGCAAGGGCGCCACACCGGCCCTGGGACGGGGTGCTCACGCCGGTCCCTTCGAGTACACGGGACACCCAGTCATCATTCCTGGCTCCATGGGGGCAACCAGTCATGTGATGGCGGGAGAGGGTCTGGACGGTGCCTTGGACAGCGCGTGTCACGGTGCCGGGCGAGCCTTGAATCGGGGCCGAGCCGCCCACGTGTCGGAGGCGACCTATCGGGATTCCACGGAGCGATTACGCATCATCACCCCCATCGACCCAGAGGCCCATGATGTGCGCCATCGTCGGGACATCCTTGAGTCCTACCATCACAGGCTTAAGGAGGAAGCACCCCACGCCTATAAACCCATCACTCCGGTCATTCAAACCGTAGCGGAGACTGGCATTGCCCGACATGTGGCACAACTGAGACCCTTGCTGACCATCAAGGGATGACGTCCTGCGCCGTACCCCATCGGTGCACCCCATGGCATGAAAGCACTCCGGCACATTCTCCCGAGCGGCGCCGCTTCTCGTTGGCCTCCTCGAAGGGCAGGACCTGGGTGGCGATGGATCGGGCATCCCATTCCGTGTATTCCGTCATGGTGGCAATGGCCAGGGCTTCCGTGGGGGTGAACCCGCAATCCCGGGCGATGACATGGACGACGTAGCAATGGCCATCCGTGTCCTAGGCCGCACCCCGGTAGGTGAGCTTTCGCCACAGCCATTCCGCAGGACCGAACCGGTAGGTTCGGAGCCAGACGGGCGACACCAGGGCCTGGAGGCTCCAGATGGTCAGTGCGATGAGCACCATCCAGGGCAGGCCCACCTTGCGGTAGAGGCCCAGGCCGTAGAAGTAGGCCAGAAATCCCATGATCACCGAGTGGGACAGGTAGTGGGTGAGGGCGAGGCGCCCCATGGGGGCCAGGCGGGTGAGGGTCTTCAGGGGGCCCAGGGCCAGGAGCAGGAAGCCCGATAGGTAGCCCAGGGTCAGGAGGGGGGCGCCAGGGATGTAGAAGGCCATCCCCCAGAGGGAGCCCATGTTGGCGGGGGGGCCGCCCAGACGGAGCGCGTAGGCGTAGATGGCATTGAACAGCAGGCCCAGGGGCAGGCCGATGGCACAGAGGCGCACCAGCAGCGGGCGGTGGGCCTCGGGATCCCGGAGGAACCCCTTGCGGTGGGCCCAGACCCCCAGCAGGAACATGGAGAAGAAGTGCGGAGCCATCGCCAGCCCTGCGCCGTAGTTGGTGCCCAGATCCCGGAGCCGCTGCATGAAGAGTGCGGAGTAGGGTCCCTGGCCATAGGCCTGCACGGCCCTAACCAGACCCTCGGTCTGCCGGGCCTGGGCGGCGGCCATACCCTTGGCCATTTCGGCCTGGGCCATGGGATGGGAGGATGCGAGGGCCATCAAGCCCCCCATGAGTCCAAAGGCCAGGATGCCGAGTCCCAGGAGCACCGCCACCCAGATGAGCACCGTTCGGTCCTTGGCCCTCCGGAAGGCCAGGAGGGCGAAGCCCAGGCAGGCGTAGGTGAAGAGAATATCCCCGTACCAGAGCAGGATCCCGTGACGGAGCCCGAAGAGGGCCATGGCCGCGAGGCGGCGCACCTGGGGCGCCTTGGCGTCCCCGGAGCGCTCCATCTGGAGGGCGAAGCCCGCCCCAAAGAGCAGGGAAAAGAGACCGTAGAACTTGCCCTGGCAGAGCCACCGCATCGGCCCGTGGATCCAGGGATGGGGGCCCTGGAGCCAGGGCCTCCCCATGAATTCCGGCAGGGGCACCAGGGTCAGGGGCAGGGTCCCCCTCCGGATGCGCAGAAGGGCAAAGCCCCGCGGGGCGGCTTGGTACGGTCGTCGTTCACAGGGTTCGCCGGGCGCGGCGGACATGGATGCTCCTGGGGGTCTGGGATGCTTGATACGCCCTGAGGTGCCCCGAAGGGGCATGGGGTCTAGCTGAAAACACGTGCTAACTGCCGCGCCTTTTTGGGCGCGGGAAGACCCTTGCAACCCCTTGCGTCAGGGTACCCCTTTGCCGCTGTTTCAATGGGGCCGCGCCTCTTCTGGCGCAGAAAGGCTGGTCACCGCACACGTCGAGCGTGGTATTGGGTAAGCCCCAGTGTAAGCGTTCATTGCGCGTCCCCCTCGAGGTTCGGAATTCAGCACCACCCCCGAGCGGCACATGCGGGCTTTGCCCGCGTTTGCTGAAGGAACGCAGGACAGCACGTCTGCGAGCTTTCGCTGCGCCTTGGGCGTTCCAGTGCATCATGGATGAACCATCCCGAGGTCCCCCATGCGCACCCTCCTCGCACTGTTTCTCGCGGTGTCCGCCCTGTGGTCGGGTACGCCCGCATCCAAGCCCGATCCTCGCCTGAAGGGGGCGGCCCGGCGGGAGCAGCAGGGTTGGATCCAGGTGCGGCTCCAGGGTCCTCCGGAGACCCTGGGCTTCCAGCACGGCTACTTGCTGGCCAAGGAGATCGATGATGCGGTGAAGACCTTGGCGGGTCTGGCCAAGGGCAACACCCAGCGGGACTGGGCCTTCTTCCGGGAGGCGGCGGGGCGGATGTTTGGC
Organism: uncultured Solibacteraceae bacterium; assembly: GCA_964589695.1. GTDB lineage: Bacteria > Acidobacteriota > Holophagae > Holophagales > Holophagaceae > CAZPUI01. Next base: position 10,101 of record CAZPUI010000032.1, read on the forward strand.
CCGAAGCTGGGAGCCGAGTACCAGGCCGAGATCCGGGGCATCGTGGCGGGACTCCGGAGCCGGGGGTACCGCTACGACGAACTGGACCTGCTGGCGCTCAATGGCTGGACCGAGCTGGTGTCCTACTATGTGCCGGACCTGGCGGCCCAGGAAAAGGCGGGGGCCGGGACCAACAAGGCCCCCGGCAACTGCAGTGCCTTCATCGCCACAGGCGGCATGACCCGGGACGGGAAGATCGTCATGGGCAACAGCGCCTGGGTGGACTATGCCGTGGGGGCCCGCTGGAATGTGGCCTGGGACATCCAGCCCGACAAGGGCCACCGCATGGTCATGGACGGCTTCCCCGGTTCCATCCAGAGCGGGGACGACTTCGCCCTGAACGGCGCGGGACTTCTGGTCACGGAGACCACCATCTCGGGCTACCGCAGCCAGGATTGGAGCCGCACCCCAGCCTTCGTGCGGGCCCGTCGGGCCGTGCAGTACGCGGCCTCCATCGATGACTTCGTCCGCATCATGGGCGAGGACAACAACGGGGCCTATGCCAACACCTGGCTGGTGGGGGACCTCAAGACGAACGAAATTGCCAAACTGGACCTGGGGCTCAAGCACCAGCGGCTCTGGCGCACGAAGGATGGCATCTTCGTGGGCTCGAACTTCGGAACGGACGAGCAGCTCCTCAAGGCCGAAACGACCTACAACCCAAAGGATCCCAAGGCCTCCAGCGTGGCCCGTCGTGCCCGGTGGGCCCAGCTGGAAGCCTCGCTCAAGGGGAAGCTGGATGCCCAAACAGGGATGCAGGTGCTGGCAGACCACGTGGACACCACCTTGGGCAAGGAGGCCCTGACCCGATGTGGGCTTTGCGGGCACTTGGACCGGGACCCTCAGGGCAATGCGGAGTGGGACCTGCCGCCCTTCTATCCCATGGGGGCCACGAATGGCAAGGTGACCACTGCGGAATTGGCCCGCAAATTCAAGTGGTGGGGCCGCATGGGACACCCCTGCGGCGAACCCTTCGAGGCCGCCACCTTCCTGGAGCAGCATCCGGAGTTCCGCTGGCAGGGCAGCTTCCTCATCGATATGAAGCGACGGCCTTGGACCCTGATCAGGCCCTGGTGAGGGGCATGCCGGTCAAGGGAGCCTTGGAGGATGCTTCCAAGGCTCCCGTCTGAAAGCCAGACTCCTGACCCTCGGAGGCTGGGTGCGAGCCCCTAACGAGCATCCGGAATCATGAAGGCCGCCCCACCGGTGCCAGGCTGGTAGGTGGCATACACGCTGTAGTTCCAGGCACTGGTGGCCGCCACGGGGCCGAAGGAGGCGGGCATGCCGGCGCTGTAGGTCTGGGTGGCGGCGGCCTGCACCCTCAGGAAGGTGCTGTTGGCGGCGGCCTTGACCTTCACCGTGGCGCCCTGCTCGAAGACCCAGGCGATCCAGAGCACCTCGTTCTTCCTCAGGGTCACGGGCTGGAGCAGGGGCAGGGTTTGCCAGCCGTCGCCTGTCGTCACCACCGTGGGGGCGGTGAGTCCCAGGCGGGTGGTGGGGGCGGTGGTGGTGCCGGTGTAGACCCCCAGGAGCATCTTTCCGGTGCCATTGGCACCGGCAAGGTGGGCCAGGGAGAGGCTCTGGAGCACCCCGTCCTCGGGCATGGTGAAGCGCACGGCCCGCAGGGCGGCATTGGAACCCGTGCTGGTGAGGGCCGTGGTGGTGCCCACGGTCCAGGTTCTGGGGACCGCGACGCTGAGGGTGGCGGGGATTGAGGTGACACTCCCGGCCCCATTGGTGACGGTTACGGTGAAGGTGGTGCCGTGGTCGGCGGAGCTGGTGGCGGGGGTGGTGTAGGTGCTGGAGGTGGCGCCTGGAATGGGCGTGCTCCCCTTCGCCCACTGGTAGCCCAGGGGGGCGGTGCCGCTGGCCACCACGGAGAAGGAGGCGACTTGGCCCAGGGATACCGTGGTGCTGGCGGGCTGGGTGGTGATGGATGGCGGCACGTTCACCGTCAGGCTGGCGGCCCGGGAGGTGAGGGTGGTGCCCCCGGTGTCGGTGACGGTGGCGCGGTACAGGGCCCCATGGTCACCCGCCTGGGCCGTGAAGGTGTAGGTGGATGCGGTGGCGCCGGACAGTGCCACACCGTTCTTCTCCCATTGGTAGGCGTAGGGGGTGCGGCCCCCCGTGGCCCCCACGGTGAAGCTCACGGACCCTCCAGCCGTGACCGTGCGGTCCTGGGGTTGGGTGACCAGGGCCAGGGGCTGCGGGGCCGTGGAGCCCCCCTGGGCCACCAGGGCGTAGACCGCGTCCAGGGCAGGGGTGGAGGGATGGCCATCCTGCAGGACTTCCGTGCCAAGGACCTGCAGGGTCCAGGTGCCCGCCTCGGGCGTCTGGATGAACACATTCTCGGTGGTGTCCACATCATTGGCCGTCCCACCGGAAGTGGACCAGTTGCCCGCCTTCAGACCATTGTTGCCCCAGTACACGACCCCTGAGGGACTGGTCACCTTCAGGTCCAGGTTGTTGATGCGCGCCTTGGTGGCGGCTGGATTGCCCGCGGGATCCCGGAACACCAGGGTGGCCTTCAGGGGGCGGGTACCGTCACAACCCAGGGTGTAGGTGTGGGTGGCCTGGGGGGCGATGGGGGCCGATTCGTTGATGAGGATGGGCAGGGTCCAACCATGGGCCTGGGCGGTGTCGTACATGCCCTTCACATCCGCCATGCCCCAGCCCTGGTACTTGCGGTCCCGGGTGCTGGTGGTGCCACTGAAGCTCCACTGCTTGGCGGTGTTGACGAGAATGGCCTTGGCGGTGGCCGCATGGGGGCGGGAGCCGAACACATCCCGGCCCTTGCCGGGACCGCCCTCGAAGACGCCATCCGCCCACATCTGGAAGAAGAGGCCTCCCAGTCCCGCCGTGGCGGGGGTGGAGAAGCTGGTGCCGCTGGTGCCGCCAAAGCTGGTGTCGCTGACATTCGTGGTGGTGGTCACGGAGTAGTAGTGGGCCAGGTCGGGCTTGATGCGGCCATCCGCCGCATACCCGGTGCTGGCACCGGACTTGGCATCATCCGCCAGGTCCACCGTCCCCTGGCTGGCCATGCCCCCCACGCTGATGATGTTCTTGGCCCAGGCCTGGGGCCGACTGTTGGTGCTCCCTTCGTTGCCCTGGGAGTTGAACATCAGCAGGTCGTGGTCGAAGGCAATGGCATCGTTCTCGGCGCTGTCGGTGGTGTACTTCGTGGTCACTGCGTTGCCGTTGCTGTAGGTCTGGAAGACGATGCGGTAAGGCTTCAGGGGGTCCACCATCTGGGCCACATGGGCCCGGCGCTGGGCATTGGTGGGGTAGCTGCCATTGTTCAGGCTGTAGATGGACATGAAATAGCCCGAGGCCTTGGGCAGGGTGCCCTTGTTGGCGCCGCTGGCGTTGCCATTGCCGAAGAGGCTCCCCATGACCTTGGTGCCGTGGTCGTTGCTGGTGTGGTTGGCCAGGACCACGGGGGGCTGGGCCTGGAAGGCGCTGTGGGAGGCGCGGAACCCCTGGGTTTCGCAGACCTCACCCCGGACTCCCTCTCCCTGGTAGCCCGCCACGGTGGCCAGGGCCGGTACACCACTGCTGGTGCGGATGAGGTCGTTGTCATCGCTGTAGTCGGTCACCCTGTCGATGAAGAGGACCTCGTCCATGCGGCTGACCAGTTCCAGCTGCCGTGCATCCAGTTCCGCCTGGAGTCGCAGGGAATTCCCCTCGCCCTGGAAGGGAATCCCCAGGGCGCGGAAGCGGGCGGCCAGCCCCGGGGCCAGTTTCGGCTCCAGCAGCATCACGTGGTAGGGCCGTGGATGGGCGTCGCCGGACTCCACCACCTCGTCCAGCCCCTCCTCCAACTTGTGGGTGGGCAGGTAGGGGCCGACCCAGCGCACATAGGGCAGGGCCTCCACGCGGCGGCGGGCTTGGGCATCCATCCTTACCACCAGGGCCTGGTCCGGCACGGGAACATGGCAGGAGACCCCCAGGCGACCCAATTCCTCCTGGTATTCAGGGAGTACCTGGGTCTGGAATTGCACCAGGTAGGCCTGTCCGCGATGGCTCTGCCGCTGGAGCTGGCGGCGGAGGTTGGAGGCTGGAGCCTGGGCTTGGGCCTCGGGGGCCAGGGGGTCCATGGTCCATTTGCGAAGGTGGAGCACGGGCCTCTGGGGAAGGAGGTCGGTCAGCACCCCTTCGCGCTGGATGCGATAGCCGGTGCGGCCGTGCAACTCCACCTGGGTGGCGCCCTGGCGCAGGGAGATGGCGGTGATGGGCCCCTCCTGGGGAAGGCTGGCGAAGCCCACCATGCCTTGGACGAGGCACAGGGAGAGGGGGGTGAGGGCAAAGCGGTGCATAACCTGCCTCCGGGGGAAGGTGGTGAGGGTTGGGTGGGGGTTTCGGACGGCAGCCTTCGGAACCGGGGGAAAGCTCCGGAGGACATTTCACACACAGGCTGGTTCGGACCGAGGGGGGTGACCCCTTCGCTCGGAAGGACATGCATCCAGCTCGGTCAAAGGAACTGAAGCCATTGTGGGTGGGTTGTGACAAAACGCACTGTAAACCAAAGGTGGATTTTCCCCCTGCGCCCAGGGGCACCCCCCTGACCCACTGGGGCACCGTGGGGATGCAGGATCCTCGCCCCTGGCTGTCCTGGGGCGCACGGTACATGGTTCCTGGGGGTACCAAGGGGTTTCGTCCAGGGATTTCAACCGCTCGTCAAGGTTTTGGGCCTTCGGGCACAGGTTCTGCTGGTGGATGAGCTTCCAGGGAGGTCCCATGGGTCGCCGCAAGGGGTTCACGCTCATCGAATTGCTGTTGGTGCTGGCGATCCTGGGCATCGTGTGCGCCATTGCCGTGCCGGCCATGCTGCACCAGCGGGCCAGAAGCCGGGACAAGGTGGTGGTGACCAATGTGGTGGGGCGGCTGGCGGATTTTGCGGGCCAGTTCGACCGGGCCAAGGAACAGGGAATGGGTGCTGCGGCCCTCCAGGCGCACCTGCAGACCTACCTGGTGGCCACCACCGCGGGCGAACGATGTCCCTGGGCCGCCACCCAGGCCTACAGTCCCACCCTGCGGGTGGTGACCGGCGCCGCCAGCCAGGAGGACTTCGAAGCGCTCATGGTCCCCAGTCCCACCCTGGGGCGCACGCGGCTCTACCTCCAGCATGCCGCCGACGGACTGCCGGGCTTCCTGGGCACCGTGGCCGCAGTGAAGCTGCCCGTGGGGGGCAGCACCACGGTGCGCCGGTCGCTGTGCGTGGAGTGAAGCGGGAATCATATCTCCATGACGCCGACACCGCCCTGAACCCCTATGCTGTTCCTGCGCGCACAGCGCGCGGAGGGGGATCGACATGGGCTTCGTGACCACCGAGCTTCGGGATGCCATTGGCACGGTGACGTTTTGCAACCCGGGCAAGCACAACTGCCTGTCCACGGCCCTGCTGGACCAGTTGGCGGAGGCCTTTCCCGCCCTGGTGGACCAGGGGGCGCGGGTGATCATCCTGCGGGCGCCGGCGGGGAGCAAAGTCTGGTCCGCGGGCTTCGATATCCAGGACCTGCCGGAGCCGGGTCGGGATCCCCTGGGCTACAACGATGAGCTGGGGGTGGCGCTCCGGGCCGTGCAGATGTGCCCCGTGCCCGTCATTGCGATGATCGAGGGCAGCGTGTGGGGCGGGGCCTGCGACCTGGTGGTCACCTGCGACATGGCCATGGGCACCCCCAGCAGCACCTTCGCCATCACCCCCGCCAAGCTGGGGGTGCCCTACACCACCACGGGCATCATGCGCTTCGTGAGCGCCATGGGCACCCACATCGCCAAGGAGATGTTCTTCACGGCCCAGCCCATCAGTGCCCAGCGGGCCTACGAGGTGGGCATCCTCAATCACATCGTTCAGCCTGAGGTCCTGGAGGCCTTCACCACCCACTTCGCCGCACGGATCACCGAGAACAGCCCCATTGCCATCCGCGTGATGAAGGAGCAACTGCGCATCCTGGGGAACTCCTACCCCATGAGCCCGGAGACCCACGAACGGATCCAAGGCTTGCGGCGCATGGTCTACGACAGCAGCGACTACCAGGAGGGCCGCAAGGCCTTTGCCGAGAAGCGGACCCCGGTGTTCAAGGGGGAGTAGGGTTAAAATGGCTTAACCCATTTTTCAGCTTCGCCGTAGCTACCTCGTCCATGATTCCGGACAAAATCCGCACCCTGACTGGATCTACGGAGAGGTTATGAAAAGCGCGCTTCTCGCTTGGGTGGTGTGGGCAGGCTTGGGACTCCCGATGGTGGCACAGTCCCCGACGTCAAACTCCTCCACGGCGGCGGAACTCCGACCGGTGCTGGCCACCACCCCTCCGGTGCTGCGAGGGGATCTGAGTGATCCCTTGTGGGCGCGAGCCCGCATGAATCATCCCGGCTTTCGGAGCTACAACCCCACCAGCGGGGAGGCCATGCCCCAGGAAACCGAGGTCTACCTGGCCTACGACGAGGCCCACCTCTACGTGGGCTTCTACTGCCGCGACACGGAGCCCGGGAAGCTCAAGGCCAGCCTGGCCAAGCGCGATGCCATGTTCAGCGACGACTGGGTGGGGCTTTCCCTGGACACCTTCGGCACCCACCAGAGCGCCCTCGATTTCTTCGTGAACCCCATGGGCATCCAGGGCGATATCTACAACACCCTGAACGGGGGCGAAGACGCCTCCCCCGATTGGGTCTGGGATAGTTTTGCCAAGGTCCAGCCCGACGG
>CAZPUI010000033.1:0-16818 GCA_964589695.1 uncultured Solibacteraceae bacterium
ACCACCCACCTGGATGAGCCCCAGAAGCACGCCCTGGCCATGCAAGGTCAGGGTCGTGCTGATGTCCAAGGGTGATAGGCCCGTCACGCACACGGCACTGGTCGCAAGGAAGAGGGCATCGATCCATCCGATCCCCGCGCGCGTCGCCTGGGGTGTCTTCAGCAGCAAGGTGCCCACAAGGATCAGGAAGGTGAAGCTCAGCAGGAAGACCATGCCTGGGCTGAGGGTGCGGCTATGGAGGAGCTTCAGGTCCCTGAGGCCCCGAATCGCAATCATTCCGAACACTGTGAGCTGGTTGGCCGCCAGGAACAGGAGCGCCAGGGTGGAGGCCGAGACCACCGGAATCCAGCGCCCCAGCCAGGCCACCAACTGGGTTCCGAACACCAGCTCCAGCCCCACGGCCGCCGTGAGGATGACCTCCCAAAGGTGCTCCCGCATGAACCGCACCGGATGGATTTGGACCAGGATGCGGAGGGCCTCCTGGAGGCCAAAGAGCACGAGAATCCAGGTGGTGGCGGTGCGGAAGTTGGCCCGGGCGGGCTCCGTCAGGGGCCAGCCCACCAGGAGCACCAGGAGGGCCAAGGTCGCGAGGCCGCAGGCGGCCGCCACCCTCCGGAGCACGCTGAGGCAGCGTTCCCGTTGGGTGGAGGCGAGGAAGGGTAAGGCCGACATGGGCAGGTCCGTCACGAAGGGAGACCATTATGTGGCCACTTCACGCCCGCGAATTCACTCCAGCTCCACCGCTTGGCTGGCGGCCCACGCGCGCAGGGTTTGGAGGGCGCACTTGAAGTCGTAATCCTGCACCGTGATCCAACGAGGCCAGGATTGGTCCGAGAAGGGCGTGACCCGGCTGCGAAGCGACCTCAGCGAAGGAATCCAGGAAAAACCCCTACACCCAAGAAAAACCCACGCTGTTGCAAAATAATCACCTCGAGAGCCGAAGCGGAGCTGTCTCTGGAATGGCCAAACTACAGACAGGGGCTGCCGGAGGCAGCCCCTGCTGGGTACGGTCATGGTCGGATCAGAAGGTGGCTTTGAGGTCGTAGGCACCGTTGGCCCCACTGAGGCCGGAGTAATAGACCACCTTGAGGTAGCGTTTCAGGGTCGTGGTCCCCGTATTGGTCACCGTCACGGCATCCTCCATGCCCTTCGGTTTTTCGGAGGAGCCCACCAGCACCATGCTGCTGTTGTAGACATAAAGGTCGTAATCGCTCGAGGCATTCGGGGAAAGGGACACGGTCAGCGATTTGCCGGCGGCAAGGTCGACCACGAAGAAATCCACATCCGTGGAGGAGGCCAGGGTTGCCTTCACGAGGGCGCCAGACGATGTCAGAGCCTGGGCGGTGGAACTGGTGTTGTTGGGCTCGACTTCACTGACACCGGTGGTGGTGTTGGAGACCGTGACTGGAATGGATTCGGAGGTCCCCACGTTTCCTGCGGCGTCAAGGGCGCGGCAGGTCAGGTTGTAGGCGCCATTGGCCAGGGTTTTGGAATCCCAGGCCAGGCTGTAGGGAGAGGTTGAATCCGATCCCACCAAGGTGGTTCCCAGGTAGAAATCCACCTTGGTTACGCCCACGTTGTCCGTGGCTGTGGCCGAGAGCGTCACGGTGCCCGTCAGTGTGCTGTTGGCTTCGGGGGTGGTGATGCTGGCGGTGGGCGGGGTGGTGTCCGACGGCGTGGCGGTCCAGGGGGGTGCATCTCCCAGGACCTTGTAGGGGTCCCGTCCCAGCGCAACCTGGCGATCCCATTCGTATTTCAAGAACGTGTATTCCTGGGCGGATTTGGCTTGGGCCGCCTCGTTGGCGCCGCCAAAGGCCGGACTGTCGGGGCTGTAGGCATTGGAATCAGCCACCGTCACCCTGACGCTGGCAAGGGAGGGCACTTGCTTCAGGAGCCAGTCCTTCCACGGAAGCGGCTTGCTGGGATCAATGGCCGCATCCAGGACCATGGGCTCCTGGGTGGTGGCGCTCTTCACGACGGGCACCACGTGGTACCACCAGCTCACATAGCCCTTGGAACTGTTCGTGGTTTTTACCGACAGATTCCCGAAGGAAAAGAGCTTGTAGGGGCGGACCTTGTTGGCCTCTGCGGCCTTTGTGCAGACCAGCTCGGCACGGGCATAGCATCCGTCATCCGGGTAGAGCCAGGACAGGCGTCTTAGGAAATCGGCTGCACCACCGGACATGGTCTGGAAACGCAGATCACGGGAGTATTCGAAATGCGCCTTGATGTCCGCGTCGCTCCACACGGGAATTTTGGATAGGTCTGCGTCGGCCACCGCCACCTTGCTGTTCTTGACCGTGGCACTCGCCTGAAGTAGGGGGACGGACCGTTCGGGTTGGTGTTTCATCACCAGCTTGTCGTGCCGTGCCTCTGCTTGTTCGTAGGTCTCCCCTTCAAACCGGATGGCGGATCGCTGGTCCTGCGCCGTGTAGAAGACGGGGGGCTCAGGTCCTGGCCCTCCGGTGTTCTTGGATTCCTGGGTCAACTGCGCGCAGCCTGCCATCACGAGGACCGCACACACACCAATGAGATGGGTTTTTTTCACGTAGCAACTCCTTAGGGGTGTCAAACCGATGGCCCACGGCATGGCTCGATGGCCACGGAGGAACCTGGGGCCACGACCGTGAAGGCCGTGGATGAAACGGGGCTGCGCCGGTGCCCAAAAACAACTCGAACAATTCGGTCGCGGTCCGGCATGAGGGGCCGCTGATGGGCAACCTGCACAGCCCAGGTTGTGCTTGCGCGGCGCCTACGGGTAGAGCTCGAACTCGTAGACCGAGTAATAGCTTCCATTGGCGGCAGTTGCGTAGATCCGCCACTTCTGGGCCGTGACGGGACCGAAGCTTACGGCGCTGTTGGCACCCCCCTGACCCGCGGTCGTGGAGTACACGGACGTCCAGGTGGTTCCATTCAGGTATTGGATGGAGTAGCTCTTCGGGTAGTTCGTCTTGCTGAAGGTCAGCTTGGCCTTACCCACCGACTGGGCCGTTCCCAGGTCGACTTGGAGCCACTGGGTCTTCGTGCCGGTGCTCACGGACCAGTAGGTCCGCTGGTTGGTCAGATCGGCCACGCCATCGAAGGCGTTGGCGGGCACATAGGAGCTGTAGGTGCCGGAAGCCGAGGCCGTCTTCTTCAGCGCAAGGTTGCTGGGCAATGGCACCACGGTAAGGGTGGCTTCGTTGGAGGTCGCGGAACCCTTGGGGTTGCTCACCACGCACGCGAACTTGGCACCATCGTCCCCCATCACGGTGGCAGGGGTCGTATAGCTGCTGGAATTGGCCCCCGAGATGGCCGACCCGTTCCGGGTCCACTGGTAGGACAAGGTCCCGGACCCACTGGCCACCACCCTGAAGGTGGCGCTCTGGCCCACGGTGACGCTTGTGGCGGCCGGATGGGTGGTGATGGTCGGTGCGACCTCGGGAAGGACCTGGAGGGTGGCTTCGTTGGACGTCACGCTGCCCTGGGCATTGCTCACCACCACGGCGAACCGGGCACCATCATCCGTCGTGGATGTCGCAGGTGTGGTGTAGGAAGCCGACGTGGCCCCGGAGATGGCCGTACCGGACTTGTTCCACTGGTAGGACAGGGGATTTGTGCCGGAAGCCACCACGGTGAAGGTCGCCGTTCGACCCTCATTCACCGTGACGTTTGCGGGATGCGTCAGGATGCTCGGGGCCTTCGCCTCCCCCTTCGAGAGGATGGCGCGGTAGTCCTCCACCTCCCCCCAGCCATTGTTGGCGCAGGGGGTCGGGTACTGCGAATCCTTGACGCTGAACCGGACGCCCACAGGACTGTTGAGCACGGAGGCCTCGGGCACCGTGAAGGAACCTGTGAACGACGTGGTTCCACTCTGCTGGAAGACAAGTTCGCCTGAATCTTCAAAGGATTCATTTCGGTTGTAGTCGATCCACAAGCGCAGGAACTGGGTGCCGAAGGGGTTGGGCTTGCAGGTCACCACCACGTCGTACTTCTGGCCGGCCACCAGGGGGACCTTCTCGGCGTCATACAGTGTGTAGTTGGAATTCCCGGATTCATGGGAGAACGTACCAATCTGGACCTTGGTGATGCCCGACGAACCGGAACTGAAGGATTGTGATTCGCTGTAGGCAGGGTCGCGGGGAACCTGGATGACGGAGGACGTGGTCTTGGGCTTGTTGTTGGCGTCATTGACCGTCAGGGTCACGGTGTAGGTGCCCGGAGCCGCATAGGTGTGGGTGGGATTCTGGGTTGTGGAGGTGGTGTTGTCGCCGAAGCTCCAACTCCAGGACGTCACCTCGCCCGTGCTGGAAAGGGTGCGGTCCTGGAAGACCACCGTCAGGCTGTCCAGGGACACCGTGGAGGCGAAGTTGGCATTGAGGTATTCACCACCGGCCACCATGTTGTACACATTCAGCCGACCACCGGAGGAACACTTGCCTGCGAAGGCCGAAACCTTGTCCACATTGGCCAGCACGCGACCCATGCGCAGCTCTGCCGATTCACTGGGGAAACGGTTGGCCGCCAGGGAGATGGCCCCTGCGACCAAGGGGCAGGACATGGAGGTGCCCGTCATGGAGAGGTAGGTGGTTCCCTTTCCGGTGCTCAGGATGTCGGTACCTGGGGCAAAGAGCTTGACGTTCTTGGCACCCCAGTTGGAACTGGAGGCGAGCTCGTCCTTGCTGGTGGAATTGCCCACGGCGATCACGTACTTGTTCTGAGTGTTGGCAGGCCAAAGCTGGTTGGTGTCGACATCCTTGGTCTGGTTTCCCGCCGCCACGACACTGACCACCCCAAGTCCGCCCAGGACCGTGAAGGCGTCTTCGACGTTCTGGTCACTCTCCGTGCCGATCCAGGAATTGCTGGTGACGACGATGTTCACGCCCTTCTTCTTCATGGCGATCACATAGTCCAGGCACTCCGCCGCATCGGACCAATAGCCACTGGCGCCGGAATCCAGGAACTTGAGGCCCATGAGCTTCACTTTCGGATTGATGCCGCTGATGCCGATGCCATTGTTTCCGGCGGCGCCAATGATGCCCGCGCAGTGGGAACCGTGGTTGTTGTCGTCCAGGTTGTCCCCTGAGCCCTTGATGGCGTTGATGCCGTAGACGTCATCCACGTACCCGTTGCCGTCGTCATCAATGCCATTGCCTGGAATTTCATCCTTGTTCACCCAGAGGTTGGGTTTCAGGTCGGGGTGTCCATAGGCGATGCCCGTATCGATGATGGCCACGACCTGGTCGCTGGATCCGGTTTCGATATCCCAGGCCTCCACGGCCTTCACATCCGCACCCGCAGTGCCGCCGTTCTGGCCGGTGTTGTGGAGGGCCCACTGCTTGGGGAACTCGGGGTCATTGGGGGAGGTGGATGCCTGGATGGTCTTGTCCAAGTTGGCAAACTTCAACTTCGACGAACGCAGCCTGTGCATGTTCGAAACAACCGCTTCCACCGTGGGTTGTACGGCACCCGCCTGCAGGGCGCGGCGCTGCGGGTCCAGCTCCCAGACACCGCACCAATGGCCCACTTCCTTCGACAACGATTTGAAGGTCTTGAGCACCCGGAGACCGTGTTCCGAGGCGATGGCCTCCGCGGCCTCCAGGTCGGCGGCCTGGCCGCAGATTCGTGTGGCGTGGTACTTTCGCGCCATCGCCTTGTCATCGGGCTGTGTGGATACAGCCCCCTGGCCCGCGGCCACGATTCCAAGGACCGCGGCACACATGCGAAGCCTCCTCGAGAAGGCTCGATGGTGGTGAAGAAAATTCATGCACAACCTCCAGTGATGGGGGAGAAATGGAATTGCCTGGCTTGTGGTGGGGTGGAAGCTACTGGTAGAGCTCGAATTCATAGACGCTGTAGTAGCTGCTGTTGGCGGCGGTGCAGTAGATGCGCCACTTCTGGGCTGTCACCGGGCTGAACGACACGGCGCTGTTGGCGCCGCCCTTGCCCGTGGTTGTGGAATACACCGAGGTCCAGGTCGAACCGTTCAGATACTGGATCGAATAGGTCTTTGGGTAATTGGTGCTGCTGAAGGTCAACTTGGCCTTGCTCACGGCCTGCGCGGCCCCCAGATCCACCTGGAGCCACTGGGTCTTCGTGCTGGTGCTCACCGCCCAGTAGGTCGTCTGGTTCGTCAGGTTGGCCACCCCATCGAAGGCATTGGCCGGCACATAGGTGCTGTAGGTGCCCGAGGCCGAAGCGGACTTTTTCAGGGCCAGGTTCGCGGCGGGGGTGGTCACGGTCAGGGTCGCTTCGCTGCTGGTGACGCTGGCGGCGGGACTGGCGCTGTCGGTGACCGTGCACTTGAACTTGGCGCCGCTGTCGGTGGAGGCCGCCGTCAAACTGTAGGTGGCCGAGGTGGCACCGCTGACGGCTGTGCCATTCCTGGACCACTGGTAGGCGTAGGGTGCCGTACCGCCGGTGGCGGCCACCGTAAAGCTGGCGCTGGAACCAGCGCTTACGCTCACATTGGAGGGCTGGGTGCTGATGGCCAGTTCGGCATTGACGGGATCCAGGAGCAGGGCATGCGTCCAGGTGTGGGAGGCGCCACCGCCCTTGTTGCCGTACTTGATCCAGCTGTAGGTGACCAGGAAGAGTCCTTCGCCCGGCCACGGATCCATGTAGTTCACCTGCTGGGTGCCGTTGCTGCTGTCGTAGCCGTAGACGGCCAGGAGGTGTCCCCCGCCGCTGCTCCAGCCCCAGCGCATGTTGATCGGCCGTCCCGCCTCGATCTCGCTGCTGATCTTGGCGTAGGTGGGCGCCCCCTCCATCCCCGTGGTGGAACCGTAGTATTTTGCGTAAACGTTTTGAACGCTAGGCTTGTCTGGCTCGTAAAGGGATTCGATCGGATAATTGATCGGGCTGGACCAGTCGAAGGTCGTGTTGCCACACGCGGTCGTCACCTTCCGCAGGTAGTTCACGATCTCGCACTGGGGCGTGGTCTTTCCCTGCACGACCTTCAGGATGCAGGAGCTTGTGGCAGCCCAGCACCACTGGCTGTGCTCCTGCTGGGTGTTCGCGGCGCCCAGGGCCTTGCTCTGGGCGAACCCGAGGGAGCTGGTGGCGGCCAGTAAAAGGACTGCGGTGGAATTTCGGAGGCTCTTCATGGTTTTCTCCTTGGTCGCGTCAGTGTTGGGCAGCCTGGTTGGAGCGGACGGCGTGCTGGAGCGAAGGCATCAGTTCCTCGGCCCCCACGAGGCCTTGACCTGCGCCCGGGAGGGCCATCTTCAGCGAGGCCCGAGCGGCTGACATGGGCACATACCTGGCGCCCGAGGAGGTCCCGACCTCCAGAAGGTCCGAGCCGGCCTGGTAGATGCGGATGAACCGAAGGCTTCCGGCCCTGTTCGCCTTGTGGAAGCTCACCAGATCGTCCAGTTCGCGCGCGAGCCCGGCACCACCGAAACCCACGGCGGTCCAGGCGCCATCCTGGCGGGCCACGTCCATCAGGCCCACCGCACGGTTGGCCACCAGGATGACGAACCGCCAGTGCCCCGTCCCGATGGCCTCGGTTTCAAGGCTGGATCCCGCCAGCACCGCACTGGGGGCGACGGTGTGCACCTCGAAACCGAAACCGATCCGGGCCTGGAGCAGGTCCTCGGCCGAGCGAACGTCCAGGGGGAAGCCGTTCCCCAGTCCCTGCACTGCCACGGATTGTGCGACTTGCCGGAGCCTGGACTCCGCGATCTGCCGAAGCCTGGCATGCAGGATCCTGTCGGCCCGCATGGGATTGGTGACGGCCTCCTCGGTATCCTCGGCATCCCAGGACGCACGTTGCGGGAGGGTGGGATTCGTCTGGGCGCGGAGCAGGCTGGTGGCCACGAGGGCTGAAAGGATCAGGGCCTTTCGGTGGATGCTCATGTTTCCTCCTTGAGGAAAATGGGAAAAGGGGGAGGGATGCCTGTGCACCCGAGGGCGGCCACGGTGGCCGGGGGACGGAGGCAGCGGCGGGTGGCGGCAGGGGGTCTGGCATCTGCCGGGGAGGGAGACCTGGGGCCGAAGGGTGACCAGCAGGCCTGGGGACTGGAGGCGCGTGGGGCCAGCTAGGTTCGGGAGTGGACTTGGGGGCCAGCATGGAGCTTGCAGGGCCCCGGACCGGGCCTGGATGGAAAGGTGCAACCCTCCTGGGCCCTCGGGGGCCAGGGTGAACGGCGCGTCATGAGAGGTGCCCCGGATGAGGGTGGGGGTGGCGCAAGCGTGGCAATTCTGTGACAACCCTGCCAGGGCCACTCCATGGATTCACGTTGCGCCACTTGGTCGCAATCGTTAACGTTCCTGGACTTAACTACATGGCTTGGCGAAGGCGCACGGGACTGCTGGTTTTTTCACATCGGCGTGGATCCGCAGATCGGGCGCAGGGCCGCTTGGCCGCCGAGGGCCCACCGGGCCGGGATTCCTGCGGCCTAAGGCTTGGCAGGAAGGGCCGCCGCCATGCGCGTCACCACTTGGCGCAACTCCCCCTCCTCATGGGAGGCGAACCCCAGCCGCAGGGCCTGCAGGGAGCCCCCGTCGAAGCGGTAGCGGCGACCGACCGTGAATGCGACGCCCTTGGCCACGGAGCGCGCCGCCCAGGCCTCCACGTCCACCTGGTCATGCACACCGATCCAGAGGGCCATGCCCATGTCCGGCACCTGGTAGTCCACCCAGGGGGCCAGGTGGTCCTGCACTGCGGCGCAGAGGGCATCCCGGCGCAGCCGCAGTGCCGTCCTCAGGCGCGCCAGATGGCGATGGAACTCACCCTCCAGGAACAGGTCCACCATGGCGCCTTCGAACACGGGGTCCGCCCCGGCCTGCTGCAGGTTCTGCCGTGCCGCCAGATGCGCCACCATGGGGGTCGGTGCGTGGACATAGGCCAAGGGAAGCCCCGGAAACAAGGCCTTGGCGAAGGACCCCAGGTAGATCACCGAGCCCGCCCGGTCTTCGGCGGCCAGGGCCACCGGCGTGGCGTGGCCGAAGTGGATGCCGGATTCCGCGTCGCACTCCAGCAGGGCCACACCCTGGGCGCTGGCCCAGCGGAGGAGCTCCCCCCGCTTCTCGGGACTGAGGGCCACGGTGGTGGGGTACTGGCACCGCGGGGAGAGCAGCACGGCCCGCAATTTCCGGGAACGCCCCAGGGCCTGGAGGGCTTCCACCGAGATCCCCGTGGACTCGACGGGGATGGGTTCCAGGCTCGCCCCGGCGGCCCGCAGGGTCTCCCAGTGGCGGAGGGCACCTAGCCCCTCGACGGCCACCACATCCCCGGGCTCGAGCAGGCTTTCGGCCACCAGGCGCAACGCGGCGTGGAAGCCGCTCGTGAGGAGAAGGTTGCCCTGAGTTCCGCCCAGGCCGGCGGTCTGGCGGAGCAGGTGGAGGAGCTGGGCCCGGAGGTGACCCTCGCTGGCCAGGTCCTTCTGGCGGGGGGTGGCGGTGGCCCGGGACTCCAGGGCCTTGCGGTAGGCCCTTGCCAGTGCGGCGGTGGGCAGGAGCCTTGGGTCGGCCTGTCCTGTCTGGCAGGAGAGCACGGTGGGGGGAAGGTCCTGGATGTTGGGCGTGGCGGCCAGAGGGAAGGCCAGGCGATCGGGAGGCAGATAGTCCAGGCTGCGGGCCAGCGGGGTGGGAAGGGGGTCGGCCACGTAGCTGCCGCTGCCGTGTCGCCCCACCACGTAGCCTTCAGATGCCAGTTCGTCATAGGCATCCAGCACGGTGTTGCGGCTGACCTTCAGGCTTTCGGCCAGAAGGCGTGTGCTGGGCAGGGCGTCCCCCGGTCCCAGACGCCCATCCCGCATGGCGGCGATCAAGGCCGTGACGATCTGCAGGGTCACGGGGGTGCGGGAGTGGGGGTCCAGTTCGAGGGAAATCAGGCGGTGACGCATGAACATCGATCCTTGGGTGGCGGCGCCTACTGTAACGCCCTTGTCGCGACCCGGGACTCCAGCCAGGAATTCCAGGCCTGATCCCTTTGCAATGTGCCAGCGAGGGGGGTCAGGCGCCGTCCGAGGTCCTGGAAACGCCGCAGGCTGGCCATGGCCTGGGCGTGCGGCATGCGTGGTCCCTTCTGGGCGAGGTCGAGGTGGATTTCCAGAACCTCGGCCAGGGCGGTGCGGGGCTCCGTGGGCCACCATTGAAGCTCCGAGCGGCGGAGCAGTCTGGCCACGCGGGTTCCCCGGCTCAGGCTGCGTGCGTTCGCCCTGCCATGGATCAGTCCCTGCCTGAGGTCATGGACGCAGGCCAGGGCCAGCGCATAGCCGGCGTAGCGGTCCATAGGGGATTTTTCCAGGGCTGCCTCGGCCGCCTCCATGCATGCCTGCCAATGGGGCCCAGGATCCTTCCCTTGTCTGGAGGCCCACTCGGCCCGAAGGAGGTGGGAAGCATAGGGCACAATCCGAGGCACCCGGTTGAAGGACTCCTGCAGCGCAGGTGAAGGGAATCCCGGCGACACGCGTTGGGCTTCCTGCAGGGCTGGGCTTGGATCCCGGCCCTCCAGCAGGTCCAGCTGGCCCCGAAGCAGGATGCCCCAGGCACGCAGGTAGGGTTTGCTGGGCACCAGGGCTTCATCCCCCCGCAGGTAATCAAGGGTTCCTTCGGCCTGGGCCAGGCTGGCTGCAGCGGCTGCGGGGTCGCCCCAGTAGAGCTCGAGTTCGGCATGGTAGAGCTGGCGCTCACCCAGTTCGCGGTAATCCGAGGGCTGCTCGCCCTGCCCCTTCCCGCGCTGGGGAAGCAGACGCAGGCTCGCCTGGAACGTCCGGATCAGCTCACGGGAGGTGGGTCGCACATCCAGGCCCTGCTCCTGCTCCAGATCAAGGCGATTCCAAAGGGTGTAGGCCAGGGCCTTGGGGAAGTTCGACACGGAGGGATGGGCCAGGGCAAGGTGGCGCAGCTCCCGCTCCACCGCCACCACGGTGTCCAGGGCCCCGGGTTGTCGGCGGCGGAAGGCCAGCTCCGACCGCACTTGAAGTGACCAGGCCAGGGCGGATTGGGCCATCTCGGGCCTTGGGTCCAGTTGGAGCGCACGGTGCCCATCGGCCACCATCCGCTCCACTTCCGCCGCCAGGTCGGTTTCCCGAAGGGGCGGAAAACCATACAGAAGCAGGACCGAACGGAGCAGGGTCCGTTCCCCGTAGACCCGGCCGTATTCAGGATCCAGGCGGCCGGCGGCGTTGCAGAGGTCGATGCCCTGAAACAGGGGTGCAACCTCGCAGGTCCGCCCCATCTGGATCGTGCGCCGCGAGAGCAGGCGCAGGGCGTAGGCCTTGGCCAGCAGGGGCTTGGGATCGCTGGGAGCCAGCTTCCCGGCCTGGTCGAAATGATCCATGGCCTTGGACAGGAAGCCACGGAGTTCGTCGAACCTCCGGGCCCGGGCCAGTCGCTGGAGCCAGACTTGGCCCATCTGGAGATGGGCCTCATGGGCCCACGGTGTCTGTTCGAGGCCCTGGTGGCAGAACTTGAGGGCATCGTCCTCCCGGCCTTCGAGCAGCGCGATGCGCGCTTCCAGCAGGGGAAGGTGGGTTCCGGGAAGCCTCGCCTGCCGCAGGAAGACGAGGGTGGCCTCCGTGCGGCTGCGATCATCCTCCGGGCTCAGGGGCGGAAGTCCGAGGCGCGTTTCCACGGCCGCTTCGCCCAGGGCCTGGGCCACGGCGGGGGTCCTGAAGCCCAGCTGCCAGGCCCTTTCCAGGGCCTCCTTGGCGGCTTCGGGCCGGTCCATGAGCAGGTGGGTGGCCCCTTCTAAATAGGCCATGGGACCTTGGGCAATGGAACCTTCCTGGTCCGCCACGCGCTTCAGCGCCTCCATGCGCGCCCTGGCCCACTGGAGGTGGGGGCGGCGATCGTGGGGGGGCATCATGTGGCCCAGCCGCAGGTGGTGCTCGATCTGCTGGGCCTGGGTGGCGTAGTGCTGGGCCAGGCGGGCGCGGATCTGGGCCCTCCGGGATACGCCGCTCAGCACCAGGCCGGCCAGCACAAGGCCCAGGAAGGAGCCGAGGGCAAGCCAACTGAGCGCACGGTTTCTCTGGGCAAAACGGAGCAGACGGTAGCCGAGGGAGGGACGGCGGGCCCGGATGGGTTCGCCGGCGAGGAGCCGCTCCAGGTCATCCGCGAACGCCTGGGCCGTGGGGTAGCGCCGGTGGGGTTCCTTCTCCAGGGCATGGAGCAGGATGGTCTCCAGATCCGGAGAAATCTCCGGATTGAGGGTGCGTGGTCGGGGGGGGGCCTGGCAAATCAGGTTGAAGACCTGCTCCTTCCGCGGCTGGGCCGCGATATCCAGGAGTTGGGGTCCGGAATCCAAGACCTGGGAAGCCGATGACCCGGGGGCATCGACCTGGAAGGGAGGCCGGTGGGTGGCCAAGGTGTAGAGCACGGCCCCCAGGCTGAAGATATCGCTTCGGGCATCCAGCAGGCCGTCCCCCAGGAGATGCTCCGGCGACATGTAGGCCAAGGTGCCTGCGGGACCGGGCCAGGTCTCACCCTGGGCATGTTCCCTGCGTGCCAGTCCGAAGTCCGTGACATAGGCCCGGAGGGTGTTTCCATCGGCCCGATCCACCAGGATGTTCTGGGGCTTCAAGTCGCCGTGGATCAGGCCCAGGCGGTGGGCCGCATGGATCCCCCGGGCCGCCTGTGCCACCAGGTGGACGCTGGTCCTGAGGTCCTGGGAGGGACTTCGCTGGCCTAAGTCGATGCCATCGATGTGGGCCATGGCAATGCAGGGGCGGCCTTCCAGGAGCCCGACATCGTAGACCGGCACCACATTGGGATGACGGATGGAGGCTTGGCAGCGGGCTTCCAGCATCAAGCGCTCCACCTGAAGGGCATCCTCGAAATGGAGGAATTTCAGGGCCACGCATCGATCCAGTTGATGGTCCTTCGCCAGGTAGACCTGCCCCATGCCCCCATGGCCGAGGAGTTTCAACAACTCGAATCGGTCCGGGGCAAAGGGCGGGGCAAAGGGGTGACTGGGCGAAGGTGGCATGGATTTCCGGAGGGCTCCTTCCAGAGCGCCTCCATCCTACAAGGACAGAAAGTGGTACCCCGGAAATCCACGCAGTGGATCTTGCGGGTCTTCGGTGACCCTCGCCAGGCTGGAACTGCACTGTTGAGGGCCCATCACCTCGCCGAGTCCCTCCCCCAGGGCAATCCGCAACCCACCTACCGAGAGGAGATCGCGCATGCACGCGGTTTGGAAATCTGCTGTCCGCACGCTGGCAATTGCAATTGCACTGACGCCCACACTCTCGGCCCAGGGGACCGGGTTTGACAGGAAGTTCAAGCTTCGCGCGGGCCTCGGGCTGACGGCTCCCAAGGACCATCTCACCCGGAAAACCCTGGGTTTCGGCCTGGAAGTGGGGCACCAATCGGCCCTTGGACGGTTCAGTGTTGAACTCGGGTACCAGTACAAGCCCGGCGACCAGTACCGGGAGGATGTCCGTTCCTTCCCCGTGGCCGTGGGCATGCCCCCGGCAGAACCGGCCTTCAGCGTCGACAGTCGCAAGAACCAGGTCTCGGGCCTCATGGCGAGGGTCGCCTATGGGCGCGCCCTTTCGGAGGGCCTGAGCTGGCACCTTGGCGTCCAGATCGGCGGTTCGAAGTTCCGGCAGGAGTACATCGCCGATGTGGCGGATTGGGACTGGTCCACCTACGAGGACACCTACAACGGGGTGGTCAGCCACGGGACCCTGGCGGCGAGCCCCTTGGTTGGCCTGAGTTTCCGGCTTGGCCCCCAGGGCGAACTGGAGGTGAACCTCCTGGGGCTCGCCTACACCTCGGCCCAGTACGTGCACACCGTGGGAACGGTCGCGGGTTGGGGCTCCGGACACACCGCGAAGGACACCGTGTTCAAGGAAAAGCGCATGATGCCGCACCTCGAACTCGCCTACGCCATCCGTTTCTGACCCCCCCTCCCGGAGCCACGCCATGCCTGTTCGTTCCAACCTCCGTCTATCCAGTTGGGTCCTCGTGCTTGCAGCGGGTCCCATGCTCATGAGTCAGCAAACCACCGGTCTCTTGACGGGTGAGGTGCGATCCCAGGCCGGGGTCGCCATCGCCAACGCCCGCATCGAGCTGACCTCGCCGGCGCTGTTCGCGCCCCGCCGGGTGGTCACCAACGCCCGCGGCGAATGGCGCGTGGCGGGTCTGCCCACCGGCACCTACCGCATTCGGGCCCAGGCGGATGGGTTCCTTGGGGCCGAGGCGCGGGACGTCCGCCTTGGCCTGGGGGCCTCCCTCAACCAGAACCTCACCCTCAATCCCCAGCTCACCACCAGCGCGGTGGTGGAAGTCGTGGCCGCGAATTCGGTCGCCGAGGACAAGGCCGATACCAAGACGTCCAGCAACTACTCCAACGAGAAACTCGAGAGTCTGGCCTTCGACCGCGGTTTCGGTGGGGCTGCCAACCTCACGCCGGGGGTGACCTTCGGGGCCAACGGTGTCGTCTCGGTGCGGGGTGGCAACACCATGGCCACGGCCTTCAGGGTCAATGGCACCGACATCCAGGATGACTACCAGGGTTCCGTGGTCGGCCGGTACTTTGTGGAAGACAACATCGAAGACGTGCAGGTGATGCTTTCGCCCCTGAACGCCAAGTACGGACGGAACCTTGGGGGCGCCGTGAATGCGGTGACCAAGACCGGCAGCAACACCTTCAAAGGGTCGCTCCGCAGCAGTTTCAGCTACGAAAGGTGGCAGGCCCACAACCCCTATACCCGTGTCTCCAACCCCGACCAGAAGGGGTTCGACCGTGAATGGCAGATCACGGCTTCGGGGCCCATCCTCAAGGATCGGATCTGGTTCAGCCTTGGCACCATCCTGGTGCCCACCCAGTCCAATCCAGGTTCGCGGTCGGTCAACCCGGCCACCGCCTACCTGCACCGTTCACTGAATGCCAAGGTGGATGCCGCGATCTACGCCGGACCGGCGGCCTTCGGCTTCGATCCTGCCTACAAGGTGCAGATGTTCGCAGGGCCCCACAGCGCCGTGGAACAGATGACCCAGAAGTACCTCGAAATGAAAATCACCGGCGCCCTGAGCACCCTCCATACCCTGGAAGTGGCGGTGCAACGGCAGACCTTGGATATCGCCCCCAGGGCCTTCTACTGGTCCGATGTCACCCTGCTGCGCCCGGAGGCCCAGGCGACCCTGCAGCGGGATGAGAACGCCTACCTGAACGTGAACTACCGGGGCGTCCTCCGGGACAACCTGTTCCTGGATGCCGGGATCAATTTCAAGCAATGGAAGATGGCACCTCCCCAAGGGGATCCTGCCTATGGCAACGTGGCCCACATTCAGCTGTGGGGTGATCGCGCCAGCGGCAACAAGACCACGATCCTGGCGGGCAATGCCTGGACCTATGGCTCGGCGCCCGAGGAAGCACGGAATTCCCGGCGGCTCTGGGCCCACCTGAACTACTTCCGCGAAAATGGAGAATCCAAGCACGAACTCGATGCCGGGGTGGAGGTGAATGAATCCATCCACGCCCAGGGCTCCCAGTTCGGCACCCAGAATCGGCTCGTTCGCGTGGGAGGGTCCTTCCAAAAAGGGGACGCCAACGACTTCCTGTTCCCCACCATCCGGTGGACGGGATTCGGCTCCGGAGCCTTCGGTCAGTCCGGCACCGGGAACACGGGACCTGCGCCTACCATGCGGATCTTCACGTCCTACGATGGCACCCACCGCACCCGGACCCTGTCGCTCTTCGTCAACGAAAACTGGACGATCAACAAGTATCTGCTGGCCATGGTGGGCCTGCGCATCGACCGCCCGGAGGTGTTCGATACGGATGGCCGGAAATTGGCCAACCCCACGGAGTTCTCACCCCGGTTCCAGCTGCGCTATGACCCGACGGGGAACAACGTCCACCTGGTGAGCCTCAGCGCCGCCCGATTCACGGGGGATTTCACCACGGGCTTCACCACCAACTTTGTGCGGAGTGGGCGAAGCGCCTACACCGATTTCGGCTGGTCGGGCCTTGGCAACCAGCCCCTGCCCGGGACGGCAGGCGACCTGGTGGCGGGGCGCGAGGCCTACGGGGTGCGGTTCGTGACCTTCCGGGAGCTCACCAATCCCGCCAACTACACGGGCAACAACGGTGCCACGGCCTACTCGGCCTTTGACAGCAGCCGGGTCTACCAGCTGGCGGACAACCTCCAGAGCGAGCACCTGGACGAATTCACCCTCAGCTACCGGCGCAATTTCGGCCAGGGGGACTTCCTACGGCTCACCGCCGTCCAGCGTGGGTGGTCCAACACCTGGGCCTTTGGCACCGACTGGGCGGCCGATCAGATGGTGTCCATTCCGGATCCCGCAGGCCGGCTGGCGGCCAAGCGGACGCCCATCATCCATGTCTTCAATTCCAAGGACCTCGTGCGCAGGTACCGCGGGCTGGAGGTCGAATTCAGGCAGTCGCTGTCGCCGGTCTGGAGCGTGTCAGGGTCCTACACCCACAGCCGCCTGACAGGGAACACGGAGGCGGGTCAGACCTCCGGAAGCACCTTCCGAGGCGATTCCAGCGCCGAAGGATACTACGCCCAGCGGCGGGCCATCCTCGCCATGGGCTACACCAACCAGGATTTCGAACCGGACGGGGGCCTGGTGAACGACCAGAGCGACCGCGGCCGACTGATCCTGCTCGCCAACGTCGCCTGGGGCAAGGGGCGCTTCACGTTCAGCTGGATCCTCAACTACGATGCGGGAAATCCCTGGTCCGCGGGGAATTTTGCCCCCATCACGGGGCTGGCCCCCAACCAGCCGGACGCCACCGCCAAACCTACGACTTTCTACCGCTACTACGGCGGGCGCGGACCCCACCACCCCCACGATGTCCATTCCGGGGACCTCCAGAGCACCCTCCCCGTTCCCCTCCCTGCCGGGGCCAGCCCT
>CAZPUI010000034.1:0-16724 GCA_964589695.1 uncultured Solibacteraceae bacterium
GATTCCCGTGCTCGCCGGTCCGACGTTGTGGTGGGTCGACAGCCACCCCGCCGGCACCACGCTCTACGCGCTGGGCATCGGTGTGGTGCTGTGCGTTGTCACGGTGGTCACGATGCGGATGCTCCTGCCCAAGGGGCGACCGTCGCTGTCCACGCGAGCAGTATTCGCCCGCAACACCTTCCGGCCACCTCACGTGATCACCTCGAACGCCAACGGGCGCGCGACAGGATTGCGTGCTGACGCGAGTCTCGACCCGCCCGAGCATGTCGAGGGCAACTTGGTGTTCACCGCCGGCGGGGTCTACGCGGAATTCCTAATCGACGGACTGTCGGTCAGCATGCGGTCTCTGAACGTGCACCGACGCGCCGCCCAGCTCACCCGCAGCCTGGGACGCTACCTTCCGTCCGGCTCGCAGCTGCGTGGGCTGCTGGTGGCTGAGGATCACCTGTTTTCGGGTGTCCTCGTCCATCTCCACACCACCGCTCTCGGTGGTCCGGAACCCACCAAGGCCGACCTGCTGGTTGTTGATGAGGCTCAGCACCAGACGATCGGCCACGAGGGAACGGAATGCCTCCATCAGATCCAGGGCCAAGGCCGGTCGCCCGGGCCGGAAGGCATGCAAGAAACCGATGGCCGGGTCGAGCCCAACCGCCTGGCACGCCGACAGACAATCCCCCATCAACAGCGCGTAGCTGAAGGATAGGAACGCATTGATCGGATCCAGGGGCGGGCGGCGGCTGCGTCCCTTCCAGGGGAAGGCCGTGCGCTGCTGCCGAACCAGGCTCTGGAAGCATTCGAAATACCAGGCCGCCCCATCCCCCTCGCAGCCCCGAAGCTCATCCAGGGTGGTCATCCTGTCCACTTGGTGCTGAAGCAAGCGCAGGCGCTCTGCGGCCTGAGTCAGGGCCTCGCCTTCTCCCGTGAACGCCTCCCGCGCAGCCCGCTGGAGCACATGGCGCTGGTTGGCCAGCTTGCCCTTCACGAAGGTGCGCGCAAGTTCAAGGGTCCTGTCTGGATCCAGGTGGGCCTTCATCTGGTCGCGTCTCAGCAGGGCGCCGCTGGCCCCAGGTCCTTCCAATCGGCCAAGGAACCGCCCCCGCTCGCTCAGGAAGACAAGGCTCAGATCCCGCTCCAGGCAGGCGCGCTGAAGATCGGGGCTTACCCAGGCCTGGGACATCACGACGATGCCCTGCAGATGGTGGAGAGGCACCTGAAGGCGCTTTTCCCGCTCGACTTTGACAATCACAGTCTCCCCCTCCTTGTGGAGGGAGGATTCTGGAAGCGTGATGTAGAGGGTGTTCAGGAGCTGCATCAGGACATGCCCTCCAGGTAGCGGGTGACCCCGGAAGGCCCGGGCAGGTTCGGCATGCAGAGGTCGATCAGGCTGCATTCCGCGCATTTCGCTCCGGCCTCGCGGGGGGGCGTGTGCTGGGAGACCAGCATGCCGAGGATCTCCCCGGCCACCCGCAAGGTGTCCGCCCGCAACTCGGACGTGAAGGGAACCTCCCTGCGGCGGCGGGAGGCCCCAAAATAGAGGGCGCCCGCCGGCACAGGCACCCCCAGCATCTCCTCCAGGCAGAGCCCCTGGGCGCAGAGCTGCAGTTCCGCGTGGCGGAAGGTGTTCTTGACGCCGCGCTTGTATTCCACCGGGAAGGGACGTCCCGTGGAGGGATAGGTCGGGTCGGTATAGAACACGACCATGTCGGCCTTTCCCACCAGGCGGTGCCGCACTGACTTCAACTCCAGCGACCGCGCCAGCTTGACACCTGGCCGCTGCTCCAGGCCCGGCAGGTCCACCCGCTCGTGCAGCACCCGCCCCTCCGCCGTACGACCCGACTCCGCCCAGAGGTTCTCCAGGTGGATCAAGCCGCACTGGCGATGGCAGTAGGACCAGTGCTCCAGCGCCGACAGCGGCACCAGGAGGTCGTCGTCTTCCATGGCTACTTGGCGGGCACCACGGTGCGCCGATGGGTCAGGGGTTGCCCATCAAGAAGCACCTGGTAGTCGCTGAATTCCCGAGCGGGGCCGCTCGTTGTTCGTTCGACGGTGACGCGCTCGAAAAGGTCAGAAGCAGCTGCATTACCAAGGGCCGTCTCATGCTCGAAGATCACCATTCGACGGGTGCCCATCAGGCCCCGCGCGGCACTGCGATCGTGTTCGAAGGCGTTCTCCAGGGCCTCCCAGAAGAGGTCCAGGTCGCCCTGGTTGAAACCAGTCTGGGCGGCAAGGTGAGCAGACACGAAACCGTGGGCTCGGTAGAGACCATACGGAATGGTGTACTTTCGGCCCATGGTGCGGTTGTCGCCGCCCTGCTTCTCGGCCTCGGCTTCCGTCGCCACGGCCATGCGGGTGATGCTGTGCTCGAGGGCAATCACGGGCTCCACGGAGCGGGCAAAGGTGAGTTGGATGGGGCCGCGGACCTGACCGGCATTGGCACCGGTGCTCATGACTGCGCCAAAGGTGCGCACATCGAAGAATCGCTCGCAAAGTGCCTTGCGTCCCTTGTCCACTTCGCTTCCCTGAGCCTCGCCCTTGGTGTTGCGTTTCTTACCATCCTTGGGGTCCGTGGGTTCCTTTTCCAGGTCAATGCCTAGGTCGACGTAGGCGCCTGCGATGGCCTGGTTCAGGATGGCCTTTTCCTTCACGAAGATATCGTTTGGCGCCTGGCTGCCTTTGGTCATCTGAACGTAGTTGCGCACCTTCCGTTTGAGGCAAACGTCGGTCACGAGCCCGCGGCCCGTTTCTGCGTCGATGCGGGGAAGGTTGCCGGCGTCGGGATCGCCATTGGGGTTGCCATCCTGCACATCGAAGAACAGGACAAAGTCATAGCGCTTGGTGAGGGTCATGGCGGGCTCCTTAGGCCTGGGCGGTTTCGGGTTTGGGGGACTTGGTGAACAGTGCCTGGCGCTGGTGGTAGTAGCCGATGGCGAAGCGGGCCTGCTCCTCGAGGCGCAAGTGGGCGGGCATGTCGGCGAGTCCATCGAAGATCTCAGTCAGGCGGATCTCGTGGCTCCGCCGGAAGGCTGGGTTCTCAAGCTTGGCCAGGTGGTGGTTCTTGAGCTTCAGGAGCTGCGGAAACACGGAAGCAGGGGAACTCGAGGCTGCGCCGTAGAATCGGTCCCGGATGGTGGCGTTGATGCCGGGCTGGGCATCTTCCTGGATTTTCTCCAGGACGGCGAAGAGGCGGCCGAGGCGATACCCCGGGCAGATGTTGGTGGGATCGAGGCTCACGGTGATCTCCTGGGTGGGTGTGGATGAGAGACGGTTGGCGCGATTGAGGGCAGCCTTGAGTACGGCGGCCCGCATGCGCGTGACGCCGTAATCCTTGTCCGCGCGGACGCGGCGGACGGCCATGTGGAGGAGGGTTGCCGGATAGGGACCACCGGTGAGGACCGCCCGAACAACATTCCCCGCGAGGTTCGGCGGGATGTTGTCCGCTTTTCCCTGCAGCACGAGGTCGCAGAGCAGTGGCATGAGTGCCCGACGGCCGGGATCCATTTCGCTCTTCACGATTTCCAGGTTGTCGAAGTGCTGACGCAGTTTGGCAGACAGTCCGACCACGGTGTCAAAATGCCAGAAGCGCACGGCGATACGGGCGGCATTCGGGGCGAGGCCGAGGACGAAGAAGGGGGTATCGTCGCCAACTGGAAGATGCCCGGTGTGGGGACTGGCATACAGCGACGCCACCGCGCGCGTTTCCGCGTCGGGGTCATCCTTGTTCGGAAGGCCAAACAGGTTGGGAAGGATTTGTTCCAGCTCGGTCTCACGTTTCCCCGACCAAAACACCGTTGTGGCGTCGCCCACCTGGAGTTTTTGTTTCGAGTCCCTTGCCAGCAGGTTGTTCAGGGCGGTGGTGTAGGCAGCCTCTGCTCTGCGAGACACAGGAGCGTTGTAGCCTTGCTCTTTCCCGTACGAGTCATAGCCAGAGTTTTTCTGGAAGTTGACTAGGGATTTTGAATCCTTGCTGATTGGTGTTCTCGTGTGAATGCGTGCGATCGGCGCTTGTTCTCCAGTAACAAGACAAATCCCAATTTCGATGTTTTCACCCTGAGATGCCTCGGAAACAGAGCCTCCGACAATTGAACGGACTGATGGCAAACATGGAATTGGCTCCAGATCGCCATCTAGCCGAAAGGCAAGATTGCATCCTGGGATTTTTTTGCACCCAGTCCACTCGGTAGCTGATAACAAATGCGCAAGTTGCCCAGTGGCATAAAATTGATACATTGCCTGGATACCAACATTAGTAGGATGATTCTTGGCATGAATATCAAGAGTATCTAACCATGTTTGATGCTGTGCTCTTGCGAGAGCTTGTTCCTTTTCTGTTTCAGCCCTGCCTTTGCCAGAAATGTAGCCGATGTGATCCCATAAAAAGTGAGTCACTTGGTAGCTCTTTGGGCCACAGCGTGCATTCGGTTTTGGGAAAAGAAACGGCCTCGCACACAGCGTTCGTCCGTTGGGTTGCCGGGTGTCTTCCAAAGCACGAAAGCTGCCGTCCGTACCGATGACGACAAGGAAAGGCACGTCAACCCTGGCAAACCCCTCTGGTGCCAAAGTGCCATTTCGATCGTAGTAATCGCACAGCGCCTGCAGGATCATCGCCGCACCTCGTCGCTGTCCCACGCGGGAACCCGCACCACGCCGCGCTCCAGGCGGGCACGGAAGAAGGCTGGAGCTGGGCCGCCCTCCGCCTCGAAGTCGAGGTCGTAAAGCATGAACCCGAGGTCTCGAGATTCCCCGATGGCTGCCGGTTCGCCTGCAACGGGGTCTACGAGCTGGAAGCTGCCCACGCTGAACTCGCGGCAACCAAAGTAGGGCTGGTTGAAGCACTGCCCCTTGGCGGCCCGCCTCTCGAATATCGCGTGGTATTTGGCCGGGTTTTCATCCCGCCAGAGTACCTCCCGTTCCGCGGCATCCACGAGAGCATCTGGCGTATGCCGCCCTCCGACCTTTCGTTTGGCAAGTGGAATGAAGACCATTTCCGCATGAAGGCGATAGGCCACATCCCGCAGGAAGAGGCCGGCCCGCTGCTGTCGGTTGTCCTCCACGAAGAGGCCATCCTTCCCGCTCATCACCACGCCCACTTCGTTGCGGCGGACGCTGGTCCACTGGATGGGGTTGAGCACTTCGATCGTCTTGATGCGCCACTGGATCGCTGGCTTCCAGAAGATGGCCTCGAAGATGGCCCGGGCCGCGGAAGGCGTGATGACATCGTAGCTCACCCGCTCCACCTTCATTTCGGGGCGGGTGAAGCACGCAAAGTCGCCGCGCACCTCGAGGCAGTAGGTCCGTTCGACATGTTCCATGGACACCTCCATTGGGTTCACAGGGTGAAAAGGTCCGGGTTGAAGCGCACCAAATTTGGTAACAGGCCCCTGCGGTCGTCATAGAGGCCATCCACGGCCTGAATCCACAGGCCCTGGATATCCTCGACATCGCCCTGATCCAGCAAAGCCTTGGCGACACGGCCCGGCAGGGTCACGGTGAAACGCTGGAGGGCACGCATCCTGTCGCGGCTGGGGCCGACGTAGCGCAGTTCCGCGAGCAGCCGGTCCAGGTGCTCTCGGTGGGGGCCATACCGCACGACGATGGCCTGCTGGTCCTCGTCGTCGATGAGTCGGAAGGCGACCGCGGCTTCCCTGAACTGGAACTGGTACCGGTGGGCGTCCTTAACCAGGAGATCGTGGATGGCCTTCTCGTCGAAACTGTTGACCTTGGCGTAGTAGTTCTGGAAATACCGCTCGAAGGCTCCGGGATCGAGGCTCAGCGCCACTGCCGGGCAGGTGCGCAGCAGTTCTTTCGACGTGTCCTCCCCCTTGCGGAGCAGACCAGAGCGCGAGGGCTGCGGCGGCACAAAGAGCACCACCTCGCCCAGACGACCGAGTTTTCCTTCTCGGTTGCACCGCCCTGCTGCCTGAGCCATGGAGTCAAGCCCTGCGAGGGCGCGATAGACCGTAGGGAAGTCCAAGTCCACCCCTGCCTCCACCAGCTGTGTGGAAACCACGCGAGTGGGTATTCCAGCCTTGAGCCGCGCCTTGATGTCTTGGATGACCTCGCTGCGGTGCTGGGGACACATCAGTGCCGAGAGATGGATCGTCCCATCGGGCATAAGCCCATGCAGCGCCCGGCAGTCCTTTCGGGTGTTCACGATGCAAAGCACACTTTCGAAGGACGCGAGTTCCTCGGCCAATGCCTCCCAAGTGACTGGTGATAAATCCGGCGAATGCTGGCGCAATTTGGTCCGACGAAGTCCCACTGCCAAGGCAGCAGGATCCGGCATCAATTCCCGAACGTCCCCCAGCCCATCAAACCCGGCGCCCTGTGCCCCAATCCGCCCCCGCAGTGCGGGTTGGGTGGCGGTGCAGAGCACGGCGGATACGCCGTAATGGCGCACCAGGGAGCCCAATGTCTGGAGGATTGGCTTGAGGTAGGCCGGTGGCAGCATCTGGGCTTCGTCGAAGATAACGACACTGTCCACGAGGTTGTGGAGCTTCCGGCAGGCGCTGGTCTTCGCCGCGAAGAGGGACTCGAAGAACTGAACATTGGTGGTAACGACGATGGGCGCGTCCCAGTTCTCGGTGGCGAGGCGGCTCTGCCGGGTCTCCCGGGCTGGATCCAGGTTGCTGTGATGTTCAAGGACCGCACCCTGTCCGAAGATGCGCACCAGGATCTCTGCCGTCTGCTCGATGATGCTGGTGTAGGGGATGACCACGATGATGCGGCGCTTGCCGTGCCTCAGGGCATGGTCCAGGGCGAAAGCCACCGAAGCAAGGGTCTTGCCGCCCCCTGTGGGCACGGTCAGCGAGAAGAGTCCTGGATCCCAGGTTGCGCCCGCACGGCAGGCCTCCAGCACCTGCCTTCGAAGGGTGTTTACGGGGGTGTTGGGAGAGGACGTGGCAAGATGGGCCAAGTGCAGGTCGAGCTTGGATTTGAGATCTGCCAGGGAAGGGCCTTCTTCGATCCGTGCCGCAGCCCTTGTTTCGTCCATGAACTTTTCCGTGTCCAGGAAATCCGCATCCACCAGACAGGAGAAGAGCATGCGCAGCCAAAGGTGGGCATCCTCGGGGTGGGTGTTCGACACCAGAGGTCTCTGGGCAGGTGGCTGTGCCCCATCCATACAGGCAGGAAGGACTCCACCCTGGGCTTGGGTAAGTCGCTCCGAGGCCTGCAGTCGCGAACTTAATGCGGCACCGGATCCCATCCAGTCGGGAAGCCCCGCATGGTGCCCTGCGATCAAATAGCCCAGCAGGGTGCCTTGGGCTCCCCAGTGCTGGTTCGCCCAGATGGCCCCTGCGGAACTGTGATCCACGCGACCCGCGCTTCCTTCGATGTTGGCATCTGGGTCGTAGCCACTTGCATGGGTCAGGTATCGCTGGAAATCCTGTCCGGCCTTTCCCATGTCATGCAACAGCGCCGCGGAGAATGCCCATTCCTCGGCGCGGAAACATGCTGCAAATTCGCTGGCCCGCGCCGCCGTGCCTCGGAGGTGGTCCTCCAGGGACTGACATGCCCAACGGCCTGAAGCATCCTGAACGACGTGGGCCCAGGGCTGTACGGAAGATTCGGTCACCATGCCTCCCACGGATGTCATGTCCTTGAAATCAAGGACCAGGGTAGTCCGAAAAGCGGGGGTGATTTTTGATTACTAATAATTAAATCAATGGATTCTTGTCGTCGAATCGACATTCATCTGAACGCGAAGCCTCCTGGCCTGCGGCCCAATGTCTTCACCCTGACCCCACGGTTTCGTCACTGAAGGAACCCCTTGCGTCCACAGGGGCCGACCCGGGGTCGGTTCGGCATCGCAAAGCTATTCGCAGGCGCCCGACCTTTCAACTCAAGGTGTCAGCTGAACCCACGGTGGCGGGAAAGATGGGAGGGCTCTTTGGTTCGAAACCGTCCAGGTGGATCTCCATACGATGGATCGAGACACGCAGTTCCTTGCGTTTGCTCGCGGAAAGGCCGTCATGCGTAAACTGAACGCCAAGGGGTGAGCCATGAGCCTGCCGCAACTGAAGCGCTCCGGTTACACCGTCGAAGACTGGAAGGCCTGGGAAGGGCGATGGGAACTGATCAACGGTGTTGCTTATGACATGACGCCTGCGCCGAGCTATGAACATCAGCTGGTTTCGGGGGCATTGTTTGCTGCGATATGGAATGCGCTGGGCGATGCCAAGCGCAAAGGCGGCGGTGAATGTGATGTGCTCGCGGCTCCGCTGGATGTTTTCCTTGCTTCGGGTGTATACCAGCCCGATTTGGTGGTGGTGTGCGATCCCGACAAGAAGAACCCGCGGGGAATCGAAGGGGCGCCGGATCTGATCGTGGAGATCCTCAGTCCTTCCACCTCCAGCAAGGACACCGTGGTGAAGCGGTGGGCCTATGCCGCGACGGGGGTGCCCGAATACCTGATCGTCGATCCTTTGGAGAAATTCGCAACCCACCTGCATTTGGAGGGTGGGCATTACCGGGATAGCGCGCCCATCGCGTGGGGTACCGTGGTGGCTCTGCTCGGCGGCAGGCTCCCTGTGGTGCTTGGAGACAACCAACCCGCATCGTAGGTCTGTAGCCATCTTGCAAGGATTCAAGGGTCTCGGCTCCGCTGGAATCACTTCCCTGTGGTTCTCGGGAACTTTCTGAACATGGTCTTTGTCCAACTCGTCATGCCCGCCGGCGTGAAGGTTCTCGGCGATCGGAATGTTTTAAAACCAATGTGCCCCTTCGCTGCAAGGCTGATCTGATGTTCGCTGTTAATAATTTCCGGAGTTAAAATGAAAACATCGTATGCGATCCTGTTTCTGATTTGCGCAAGCGCAATGTCAACCCATATGCACGCACAGGGCTTGTCGGAGAGCGCGCCCGCACAAAACTCAATGCTGGTCCGGACCATCACGGTCTCGGGTGATGCAGAAGTCAAGGTTGCACCCGATCAGGTGACGCTCACGCTGGGAATCGAGACAAAGAATCGCGAATTGCTATTAGTTAAGCGCCAAAATGGCATTCGATTGAAAGGAATTAAGTCGGCAATCAATAAGCTTGGTATTTCTGATCGAGATGTACGAAATGATTACTTGAATCTTCAACCAGTTTTCGAAATGGATTCGAGTCATAAACAGGTGCTTGTTGGATATGTTCAAAGAACGACGATTGTGATATTGCTCAAGGATATTGCGAAATTCGATGCGCTTGTGTCAAATGTTCTTCAGGCGGGTGTTGAATATATTCACGGTGTTGATTTCCAAACCACCGAATTGCGAAGGCACCGCACGGAAGCCCGTGTCTTGGCCATGAGGTCTGCTAACGAAAAGGCCATTGCACTTGCAGGTGAACTCGGTCAAAAGGTTGGAAAATCAAGATCCATCCATGAGGGCCAAGGTGGTTATTGGTCCAGCTATGGCAGCTGGTGGGGTCATGGCCGGAGCCAAGGTGCTTCACAAATGATGGTTCAAGCTCCCTCAGCGAGTGGAGCCGCAGCAGAAGGATCGGTTTCTCCTGGAGATCTCAGTATACGGGCGAGCGTGACGGTAACCTTCGATTTGGACTGAGGTTATTTGGTGCCTGTCGCGCCTTTAAGGTACCCACATGCGGCCCGGTCCTCGCGCTCCAGGTGTTCGGTGAGCCAGAAGTGGAGGAAGGCCACGAGGGCCTGGTGGGGCACGGTGCCTTGCTCCCAGAAGCTGGTGTGGAGGGCCTCGATGTGCTGGAGGCAGGCCTGGTGGGCCGCGCGGTGGGCCTCGAGGTCCGGATGGCCCCGGGCTTCCATCACCTGTTCTTCGTAGCGGAAATGGGCTTCGGCATAGATCAGCAGGGTGCTGAGCATGGCCCGGCCGCCGTCGGCCTCCTGGACCTCGGAGGTGGCCAGGGCGAAGCGGTTGATGCGGTCCACCAGGCCCCGGTGCTGCTGGTCGATCCGAGCCTCCCCCCATTCCCATTCGGGATTCCAGTCCAGGGCCGGGATCATCGGCTGCAGACCCCCAGCACCTGCCGCAGGTCCGTGAGGCCCCCTAGGCATTTCTCGATGCCGTCCTGCAGGAGCGTTCGCATGCCCCCGGCCTGGGCCAGGGCCCGGATCTGGTCCACGGGGGCCTTGTGCTGGATGGCCAGGCGGATGGATTCATCGCTCACCAGCAGCTCGTGGATGCCCAGGCGGCCCTTGTAGCCCTTGCCCTCGCACCTGGGGCAGCCCGGGGCCCGGAACAGGCGCAGGGGACGGCCGTCCAGGATCCGCTCCAGTTCCTCCCGGCCGAAGTAGGCGGCCATTTCCTCGTACTCCGATTCCGAGGGGTCGTAGCCCTCCCGGCACTGGGTGCAGAGTCGGCGCGCCAGGCGCTGGGCCACGACCCCCAGGAGCGCATCGGAGAAGGTGAAGGGATCCAGGCCCATGTCCACCAGGCGGGTCACGGTCTCGGGGGCACTGTTGGTGTGCAGGGTGGAGAAGACCAGGTGGCCCGTGAGGGAGGCCTCCACCCCCATGAAGGCCGTCTCCTTGTCCCGCATCTCCCCCACCAGGATCACGTCGGGATCGGCCCGGAGGAAGGCCCGCAGGGCCGTGGCGAAGTCGAAGCCGATGCGGGGGTTCACTTGGACTTGCCGCAGGCCCCGCTGGGTGATCTCCACCGGGTCCTCCGCCGTCCAGATCTTCCGGCCCGCGCCATTGATGGCCCCCACCAGGGAGTGCAGGGTGGTGGTCTTCCCCGAACCCGTGGGGCCCACGGTGAGGATCAGGCCGTAGGGCCGCTCCACCAGGCGCCGCAGCTCCGATTCGTTGCGGCTCGAGAGGCCCAGCTTGGCCATGGGGATGGGCTCGCCCGCCGCCAGGAGGCGCAGCACCACGTCCTCGTCCCGGGTGACGGTGGGGATGGTGGCCACCCGCAGTTCCAGTGGCTTGTCCTTCATGCGGATGCGGATCTTGCCATCCTGGGGCTTGCGCCGTTCCGTGATGTCCAGCTGGGCCATGATCTTGAGCCGGGCTACCATCCGGCTGCGCAGGGCGGGCTGGAAGCGCCGGTAGACCTCGCAGGTGCCGTCGATGCGGAAGCGCACGATCATCTCCCGCTCGTCGCCGTCCGGTTCGATGTGGATGTCCGAGGCGCCCCGGGAATAGGCGTCGAAGATGATCTGGTTCACCAGTTTGGCCACCCCGCTGTCATCGTCCCGGGCGACGGTGATGTCCTTGTTGTCGACGGACCCTTCCGTGAGGGTGTCGATCTGGATGCTGTTGAGGATCTCCTCCATCTGATCCGGGGGCACGGCCGTGGGACCCGAGGCCACCAGGGTGGCGATGCGGCTGGTGATCTGGGAGGGCATGGCCACCGTTTCCACGATCCGCTTGCCCAGACTGAACCGGAGCATGTCCAGGGCCTCGAAGGCCAAGGGGTCGGACAGGGCGATGGTGAGGCTCCCCCGGTCCACCTTCAGGGGCAGGACACTGTATTTCTGGATGAGGTCCAGGGACACCAGCTCCAGGGCCTTGGGGCTGACCTCCATTTCGTCCAGGTCCACGAAGGGGATGTTGAATTTGCGGCTGAGGGCCCGGGCCAGCTGCAGTTCGCTCACGAGGCCCATCTCCACCAGGACCTCGCCAATGCGCTTGCCCCGCTTCTTCTTCTGTTCCTCCAGGGCCGCGGCGATATCCTCCTCCCGGGCCAGGCCCGCCTCCACCAGGACCTCACCCAGGCGCAGGCGGCGGCCCTTGGCCCCGGCCTCCTTCTGGGTGGCGGCGGCGGCGGCGATCTCCTCCTCCCCCACCTTCTTCTGGGCCACGAGGATCTCACCCAGCTGGGCGGACCGCTCCGCCTCCAGTTCCTCCAGGCCCCTCGCCAGGGTCTCTCCCTGGAGGGCCCCCGTTTCCACCAGCAGGGCCCCCAGGGTGGTCTTGTCCTCCTTGGCGTTGATGCCATGGGCGTAGAAGTAGAGCTCCCCAAAGGCGGCGGAGGCACTGACGGGGATGGCCCAGAAACCCAGGCGATCGGCAATGCGGGATTCCTCCACCGAGACCGTGAAGGTGTGCCCCCCGGCCACATGGACATCCAGAAGCAGGGTGGGCCCTTCGGGCTGGGGCGGTTTTTCCTTGCGGCGGTGGATGGCCACGTAGGCGATATGCTCGGCGGAGAGGCGCTGGGAGGCACCGCTGGACAGCCCAGATGCGTCCCGGCTCCGGACCTGGAGCAGAAGGTCCGAATCCGAGGGCCTGAAGCGGTTCAGATGGCCCACCACGGTCCGCCCGTCCGTGAGCCCCACGGTGACGGTGGCGGAATTGTCCTTGAAATGCCGCTCCTCGGCCATGGCCCCCTCGATACCCCCCATGGATCGACGCCTCAGGGGCCCAAGGTGAGTTCAGGCCGGTTCACCCGCTCGAAGCTGAGGTACTCCGCACCCTGGGCTCCCAGGCAGACGGGGATGCCGGCATCCAGGCAGAACGCCACCAAGTGTTTCAGGCGTGCCTGCGTGGCTTGTCGCGGCCCCAGGGCCCGGCGGGTGAATGTGGACTCAGGGGAAGGTTCATAGGGGTAGGCATTCAGCAGGCTGATCTCGGCGCGGTGCTCCCAGAGGAAGCGGAGGGTCTGGCGGAAGTCGAAGGCGCGCTCGAAAGGTGAGCCCACCACGATGGAGGGCACGGCCAGGATGCCGTGGGCCCGGAGGCCCTTCAGGAACCGGGACATCCCTCGGACATCAAGGCCTTTGCCCAAGGACCTCAGCACCCGGTCACTCCCGGATTCCAGGCCGAAGTAAAGGAGTGCGCACTGGGACCTTTCCAGGGCCTGGAGTTCCCTGGGTGAGAGGTCCGCCCGTGCCATGGAGATCCAGGGGCGGGCGATTTCCTGGATCTGCTCGCAGAAGCCGAGCAGATTCCGGCCGTTCAAAGCGTTGTCGCGGCAGACCAGGAACTCGGGATCCAGCGTCTTCACCAGGTGCTGGACCTCCGCGGCCGCCCTGCCGGGGTCCCGCTCCAGCAGGCCCGCATTCCATCCCCTGGCCAGCCCGCAAAACGTGCAGCGCTGCCACGGGCATCCGTGCTTGAGCATGAACGGCATCAGGTTGAAGAGGTAACCCCCGCTGGGAGGGTACTGGGGAAAGGGAAGGGCGTCATAGGCCACGGGGCGCGATGGGCAGCGGGCCGGTGGCGGGTTAGGGTGGGCGAGATCATTGAGGTGGACGAGGGTGATTCCCTGGCGCACCAGGGCGTCCTCCCGCGCCCAGGAACCCAGGGCATTGCTGAAGAGCCGCACGGGCATCCCGGGGGCCGCCCGCTGGATCGCACGGTGCAGGCGCAGGATGGCTTCGGTGGGGACCGTGGGAAACCAGGTCGGCGTGGTGAGGTAGACGGCATCGAAGTCGCCCCAGGGGACCGAGGCATAGCTTCCTTCCGCCTGGGCTTCGAGCTCACCCCACAGGGGGGTCAGGAGGCTGTCGCTGATGAAGCCCCTGGACCAGGCCCCCTGAAGGAGGCTGCGAAGCTCGGTTCGATGGGGGGCCATGAGGATCGCGGTGAAGTCCATCACCTCCACGGACCCCGCGTGGGCAAGGATGGCGGTCCCGTACCCCAGGAAGGGCGCGGGGTGGAAGGGGAGGTGGGGCACCCAGGGGGTGGCAA
This sequence comes from uncultured Solibacteraceae bacterium, assembly GCA_964589695.1. Classification (GTDB taxonomy): domain Bacteria; phylum Acidobacteriota; class Holophagae; order Holophagales; family Holophagaceae; genus CAZPUI01. The sequence continues at coordinate 13,595 of CAZPUI010000034.1, forward strand.
GGACGGTCTTCACGAAGAGGCTCCCAGCAAGGATTCTGCGCGGGCCGCCGCCCGTTGTCCGGCCAGCCATGCGGCCTGCAGCCCATAGGGCATGGGGTCCCGTGGGTCGAACCATGCGGCCTCTCCCCCGAGGAAAACCCTGCTCGTGAGCCGATCGCAGTCCGGCGACCAGGCTGCGATCACCTCGGGTGAAAGGACGGGGCCCACCTCGGGCCAGCGTGCGACCTCCCCGAACCGTGCCCGCACCGGGTAGCCCATGCCCCGTAGGGTGGCCAGGACCTGGTGCGTCAGGGCCTCGTCGGCCAGGGGCTGGACGGCCCTGGCCTTTCTGCCCAGGTAGTAGGCCAGCACCATCCGGTGGTTCCTTCCGGCGGAACGTTGCTGGAGGAGGGTGTTCATGGGCGCCTCTGGGGTCACGAGGTAACCAAAGTCGGGCAGGGCGCCGCGGCACCCCAGGGCCACGACGATGCCGGGTTCGTACCGGAGCGCATCCAGGAACCGGGCGGCCGAAGGCCGGATGCCTGGGACCATCCGCCGTGCGCGGGCGGCCGTGGCGGTGACGATCACCGCCCGGCCGTAGACCCTGTGCATCCGCCCGCCCTGGCCGAAGTCCACCCTGACCCAGGGACCTTCGTCCGCAAGGGTCTGGACCTCGGTCCCACACCTGAGCCGCGTCAGGAGGTTGCCCTGCCTGAGCAGGGACTGGATCAGGGCGCCATGGCCCGACCTTGCATGGGAGGTGGGATAGGCCACCAGGGCATCCTGCCGCCGGGGAAAGGCCGCATCCCTCAGCTCCCCGGGGTGGATCACCTGGAAGAAGGCATTCAGGGCCTGGTAGAGGGACGGTGGCAGTTCGTCCCCGGAAGCCTCGGGATCCTGGAGGAAGCGCCGGCAGCGGTGCAGCGTGACCTGGGGATCTCCCAGGGGCTTCAGGCAGGAAAACACCTCACGCGCCAAGAGGGGACGGCCCTGGGTGTCCGTGGACACAAGTCCCACGTGTTCCGATTCGTCCACGGCACCGAGACCGGGCTCCTGGAAGGGCAGAAGGTTCGGATCGAAACCGAAGACGGCTCCCAGTTCGTAGGTCACACCCCGCTGGCGGCGGGTCTGGATGCGTCCTCCGGGTCGGTCCGAGGCTTCCAGGATCAGGATCTTCCGGTGCCTCAGGTGGTAGGCGCCACTCAGCCCCCCCAGTCCCGCACCCACGATGATGACGTCGAACGGGTTGTCCGCCTTCATGCCGTCGGTGTCAGGCGCTGGGTTCATAAAAGGCGCGCCTCATCAAGGCCAGGTAGGCCTTGGCCCGGCCCTGGTGCATGAGCTTGAGGTGGGTGAAGGTGCGCTTATGGGGGCCATCCCCGGGCCGCACCCACCGCTGGATGCGCTTCCGTTGCAGGGGGTGCACCAGGCCCCGGGACTGGGCCAGGCCCAGGAGTCGGCGCAGGCCCTCCGGATCATCCTCGGGGGGGAAGCACTCGAAGCCGATGCCGAGGTCCACGCGGTCGGACACGTTCATGCTCAGAATGGCGGCCGGGCACCGGGACTGGATCTGGGCCAGGTCCTGGAGCAGAAGGCGAGGGTCGCCTTCCCAGCCGAGGTGCTTCAGGTAGCCGGGATAGCGCCCCATGGCCATGCCCACACAGAGCCGAAGGGCCCTCGTGGGGCGGCTGAGCATCGCGCCCGCGTGGTTGATCAGACCTGGGGTGGGCAGGGTCTCCAGGCATCGCGCGACCAACCTCCGGGTTTCGGGCGCCAGACTCCGCCCGAGGAGGGTGGGCAGGGCCCCCTCCAGGAGCCAATCGGCCTGGAGGTCCTCGCCCTCCGGGAATCGCCCGAGGTTCTTGAGGGAGAGGAAGATGGAGGGAACGGGGGCGTGGTTCAGAAGGTCCTGGCGGTCCCATTCCAGCCACAGTCCTCGAAACCGCCCTGCCCAGGGTGCGCTGGGGTCCAGGGCGCCCCGGATACAGGCAATCAGACCTCGCCACGCGGGCTGTTCCCGCCAGGAGGCTGGCAGGGCGTTCAGGCGGTCCAGGAAGGTTGGGAACTCCCGTTCCATGACGAAAAAGGAATAGTCGATGGGTCCGCAAGGTTCATCGAGCCGAAGCTCCAGGCCGATGCAGGCGCAGCACGGCTCAAGAAGTTCGCGGTACAGCGCCTGCACCGCATGCCAGGGGAGCGGATCCCGCGCCACCAGGTCTGGAAACCCGGTGGCGATGTCCTGGAACACGGGGTCCATGTAGGGTCCGAATCGATTAGGGAATCTGGACGCAGGGGCGGCAAGTTTCATACATGGTGCGGTTGCAGGTGCAGGTTTCCCTGACCGTGACGTTGCACCCCTGTGTCTCCGGAGGGCAATTGCAGGTTTCGGTGCAATTGCATGTTTCGGTGCAGGGCCCGCAGATGGATTTCTGGGTGCACAGGAGGCAGGTGGGTTTGCCCATCTGCGTCACGCAGGCACCATACGAGGCGGCCCCCGCCACGAGCCTGGTATCAAACTGGTCCAGCTGGGTGATGGTGGATTTCTCCAGACGAAGCTTCTTCAAGCTTTTGGGCTTCATGGTTCCTCCTTGTGGGGGTTGGGTTTTCTGGATCCTATCCCCGGGTGACAGATTGTTGCAATGATTCATGTCACAGAGGACTGGACCCTTCCTTGAAGGGATCGTGTGGGAGAGGTGAAGCCGTTTGGGGATGGGGCCGGAGTCCCTCCCGAACTGAATCCATGAATCCGTGACCCTGAAACAGGGCGTTCATCAAGGCTGGACGGGCCGACTAGGGAAGCATGACGCAGGGACGGCAGGTGTCGTAAACGGTCCTGTTGCATCCTTGGGTTTCGGGGATGCAATTGCAGGTTTCGGTGCAATTGCAGGTTTCGGTGCACTTGCAGGTTTCGCAGGATATGCAGACTGTCATGGGGCAGGAGATATCGGTGTAGGAGCAAATGCCGCACGAGGGCCGGCCATAGGACGCAGCTCCCGCAACGGCCTTGGCATCGAACTGGTCCAGCTGGGTGATGGTGGATTTGTCCAGACGAAGCTTCTTCAAGTTTTTGGATTTCATGGTTGCTCCTGGGGTGAGAGGGTGGGGTTTGGACGGAATCCCCTGACGCCGGGTGGCGCCAAGGCACTGGATT
>CAZPUI010000035.1:0-16593 GCA_964589695.1 uncultured Solibacteraceae bacterium
ACATCAGCCTGGCCCAGGCCTCCGCCGACCAGAAGATCGTGCAGTCTCGCCGGGCCGTGGAGATCGAGACCCTCAAGGCCCAGGCGGAGGTGGAACCCCTGGTGCGTCTGGCCTCCCAGCTGGTCCAGCTCAAGGCCAATGGCGGCACCCGCGCCCTGGAGGCCTATGTCCGCAACGTGCGGCTGGGGCTCTTCACCAAGGCCGAGCGCATTGTGAAGGAGGTGAAGTGATGGACTCCACCCTGGCCATTGCCGGCATCACCTTCGTCGCCTGCTTCATCCTCCTCCCCATCCTCCTGGGCATCCTCCGGCTGCTGGCCGTCTACGCCATCGTCCAGGAGCGCCGCTGCCTGGTGTACGTCCTCTTCGGGAAGGTGGTGGCTGTGCTGGACGAGCCCGGGCTCCACTTCCTCTGGGGGGCCATGGGCTGGAAGGCCCCCATCGCCACCCTCTTTGGTCGACGCTACGAGATCGACCTGCGCCTGGACCAGGAGTACCTCCGCAGCCAGCCCGTGAACTCGGAGGAAGGCGCCCCCATGGGCATCGGCATCTGGTACGAGATGTACATCAGCGATCCCGTGTCCTACCTCTTCAAGAACACGGATCCCCGGGGTTCCCTGGGGGCCAATGTGAGCAATTCCACCGTGCGCGGCCTGTCCAACATGCCCCTGGGGGATATGCTCTCCACCCGCCACACCATGAGCCTCACGGTCCGCAACGAAGTGAGCCCCCAGAGCCACGACTGGGGCTACCGCCTGGGTTCCGTTTACATCCGCAAGGTCCATTTCAGGGACACGGACATGATTCGCCAGATCGAGAGCAAGGTGGTGAACCGCCTGCGCCAGGTCACCAGTTCCATCAAGCAGGATGGGACCAACCAGGTGAACGTCATCACCAGCACCGCCGAGCGCCAGGCCGCCGTGGAATTCGCCAAAGCCGGCGCCATCCGCCCCGAGCTCGTGGGGGCGGCCCTGGAGGAAATCGGCAAGGACCCCGATGTCGCCAAGGCCCTCTTTGACATCCTGGAGGCCCAACGCATCCTGGAAAGCGACGCCAAGCTCACCCTGACCCCCGAGAACAACCCTCTGCTGGCTGACCTCCTGGCGGCCAGCAGCATGGGGGCGACCAAGAAATAGGACACCCTCAAACCCACCACTTTGTCAGATGGTGGGGAAAGGGATTCATAAATGAGTGTTGCTGGGATAGGGTGCTAGCCACTGGCATGCAGAGGTGGATCATGCATCGATTCGTGGGGCTTGCGATCTCCTGCGCCCTCATTCTGGCCTCGGCCCTGCACGCCCAGGGGCTGCCAACCCATCTGGATGGAATCGAGGATCGACCTTCGATCCAGAGGGGCCTGCAAGGCGTGCACCCTCGGCCATCGGGCCGCACCACCGGAAAGGCCTTCGACACGGGGCCTGGAACGGTCCTCCGTGCACCCCGAGCCTGCGCGTCCGATTTCAATGGGGATGGGCGCATGGACTTGGTGTGGCGACACCGTGGGGATGGCCGGATCTATGAGATGCCCTTGGCTGGAGCCGCGACGCTGCCTGGGGGAATGATCTGGACCGAGCCGGATCCCCGGTGGCAGATCATCGCTGCCGCGGATTTCACGGGGGATGGGAAGGGCGACCTGCTTTGGTGGCATTCCGCACTTGGGTTCGTCTACCTGATGCCCATGGAAGGACTGTACCCCAGGTTCGGGGGCATGGTGCACGTGGAGCCCGATACGGAATGGCGGATCGAGACTGTGGGCGACTTCGATGGCGACGGCGTGTCCGAGCTGATCTGGCGGCACCGGACGAGCGGTGTGGTCTACCTGATGCCCCTGGACGGCATTCGTCAGGCTCCAGCGGGGGCAGTGGTGTGGACAGAGCCGGATCCCGACTGGCAGATCCTGGGCAGTGGGGACTTCGATGGTGATGGTCGTGCGGATCTCCTCTGGTGGAACGCCTCCACCGGGATGACCTATACCCTCCTCATGGAGGGGAGTCGGGTCAAGGCCGGACGGGTCCTGTGGACGGAACCCGACACGGACTGGGGCATTGCCGCCCTGGGGGATTTTGATGGGGATGGCACCTGCGACCTGCTGTGGCGACACCAGGTTTCGGGACAGGTCTACGTGGTGTCCGTCCGGGATGGGGTGGGCCAGCCGGGGGGCCTGGTGTGGGTGGAACCGGACCCCCAATGGAGGGTGGTCACGGCTGGGGATACGGATGGGGACGGGAAGGACGACCTGCTGTGGTGGAACGCCCAGACGGGGCTTGTCTACCTTCTGCGCATGGATGGTCCACGGGTGATGGCCCAGGGTGCGCTCTGGTCCGAACCCGACACCGCCTGGACTCCCCAATCCCTGCGCTCGGGGGCTGCATCGGACCTGCCTGCCATCCCGACCTTCCGGGCCATACCGGACGCAATCGTATGCGGCGACGCCGCCACCCTCGAGGCCACCTTCTGTGGGGGGGTGGGCCGTCTGGAGCCCGGTGCGGCCGAAGTGCAGAGCGGGGTTCCTGTGACCGTGAAACCCACCGCGACCACCACCTACACCCTGAAGGTCACCTCCCCCCGGGGGGCCTTCCGCACCCGGAAGGTCACGCTCCGGGTGACCGGTGTGGTGCCCACGATCCTGCGCCAGCCCGCGGACCAAGTGGCCACCGTGCCGGACACCGCGACCTTTACCATGGAAGCTGAAGGCACCCCGGCACCCACCTATCAGTGGCAGCGCTCGAATGATCAAGGGGCGACCTGGAGCAATGTTGCGACGGGAAGTGGCGCGCAATCCCCGGTCTACACCACCGCCCCGCTGACGCTGGGTGATCACCAGGCAAGGTTCCGGGTGGTGGTTTCCAATGCCTTTGGGCCACCCGCGACGAGTCGGGAGGCGCTGTTGCTGGTGAATGGCCCGAGGATCCTCATCCAGGGCAAAGTCGGTCTTTCAGGGGTGGATCTGATCTATGTGGAGGGAAGCCAGAAGACCGTTCAGACCGATGCCCAGGGCAACTTCAGCCTCACGGTACCCTACACGTGGTCCGGGACCCTGAGTCCGCGTCGAACGGGGTACACCTTCGAGCCGACCCAGCGCATCTACACCGACCTTCGCGTGAATCAATCCACCCAGGACTTCCGAGCCATCCCCATCACCTTCAGGATCGCAGGGTCCCTGGGGCCCTCGGGGGCCAGTGCTGAAGTGCGGTACGTGGATGGCACCTCGAAGACCGTGCGGGCCGACTACCAAGGGAACTATCAGCTGACGGTGTCCTACGGCTGGTCGGGGCAGGTGACGCCGAGCATGAGGGGCAGCCGTATCGTTCCATCGGAACGGTCCTACACGGGCGTCCTGGCGGACCTTGCGGCCCAGGACTTTACCGTGGAACACACCACCCCGATCTACTCCGTGTACTACGACGTGGCCCACGCTTCGGACGGTGCGCAGACCCTGGCGCCCAGCTTCCTGTACGACGCTGGCACCGTGCTCTCGGCTTCGGTCCTGTCCTGCTCGGTCCCCAACAAACCCGGCTGGAACTGGGGTGCCCAGTACGTGGATGGGATCCTGGGGGACTTCCTTTTCCAGCGGTGGGATGTGGGACGTTCGCCGCGCCTGGACAAGTGTTTCAGCTTCTCGATCACGCCCAGCGTGGTCGTGCAGCCCAGGTTTCTGAAGTATTCCTTCGTCACCCTTGTTTACAGCAACATGGTGGGGGTCAAGTACATTGCTGTGGTGGCGAGCCTGGATGACTTCGCCACCTACACGGAGCTGACCCGGCATTACGTGGTCTCCCATTGGCCGGAACCCAATGGCCACGTCAACACCTTCGTGGATGATCTTTCACGCCTGGGGCCGATCAACCCAGGACAGAAACTGTCTATCCGGATCCTGCCCTTCGACGAGGATTATGGCATCGAACCTTGCGGCTTCTGGAACCGGAACCCCCAGGTCCATTTCGATGTCACCCTCGAACTGGATGGGGTGGCTGCTCCCCCGGAGAAACGAAGCTTCAGGCTGAAGTAAGGGGGTTCCTTCTGGGATACGTTCCTGTTCCGACACGCTGCCCCGACAGGGCACCACAAACCTTGATGGTCCACCATCTGGGTCCTCTCTGACGCGATGCCACCGCCTTCGGCGCGGGCTGGTGGGCATCGCCTTGTCTGTCAGGCTCGGGCAAGCACCCCCAGGCAGGCCACCAGGCTCAGGGCGGCGAGGGCCAGGGCCAGGTCCCGGGCCTTCCAGGGCGCCCTGCGTCGGATCCGGGCCAGAACCTGGGCCAGGAGGCCCGCGGCCCCGAGGGACAGCAGTGCGGCCAGGGGGAGGGTCAGGCAGCCGGAGATCTGGGCGAGGACCATGCGCCCCAGGAGGTGCAGCCAGGGGGCGGCCAGCAGCATGGGCATGGACAGCAGCATCACCAGCAGGGCCAGGCTCCGGCGCAGCCCGCGCAGGGTGGGTGCGGGGTCCCGGAACTCCAGCAGGAGGCATCCGAAGGCCACCAGGGTGGTGGCCCAGAAGAGGAGCCAGAGGGGAAGCCAGCCCAGGACGCCCGAGCCTTCGGCGCCCGCCGCCTCCCGGGCGGCGAAGCCCTCCCCCGCCAGGGAGGCCAGGGGCTGCGGGCCGGCTGCCGCGGCCAGGCAGTCCGCGAGGTTCAGCACCTTTTCCCGTTCGAACTGGTGGAACCAGTAGAGGTGGATGCGGCCCTGGGCCAGGTCGTAGACCATGGAATAGACCGTGCCCGGCCCCTCCTGGTGGCAGGCGGCCAGGGCCCGGCGGCAGGTGTCCACGGTGGGGGGCCCCGCCTGGAGCACGGCCTCTGCCTGGAGATACCGCCCGCAGGCGCGGCGTTCCGCCAAGGGTTGGGTGCAGGCCACGTTGGTGGCCACCAGGTATTCCCCGTCCATGGGGGTGACGCCTGCGGGCCCCACCACCACGGCTTCACCGGTGCGATCCGCCAGGAACAGCTGGGAGATCTGGAATCCGTCCCAGTTCCGGCCCTGGAGGTAGGCCACGGCCTCCTTCACGGTCGCGCAGTGCCCCAGGAGGTGGAAGAGGGGGGCGGTGCCGGACACGCGAGGTCCTGGGCGGGGCATGGGAGGGGGCGCCTTCGGAAGACCCAGGCCATCGAAGACCAGTCCGGCCTCGTTCATGCCCCCCTGGGGCTCCCCTGGGGCGAACCCGAAGTAGACGTAGCCCAAGGGCGCCGGGCCCCGGGGCACCGTCCACATCCAGGCCCTGAGGTTCGGCCAGTCCTCGTTGTTGCCCACCAGGAGCCCCTGGCGGGACCGCACCGCGAACACCGTGCACCCCGGGAGGGGCGTCCAGGACCCCACCAGGAGTGCGACGATGAGGATCATCCGCAGAAGCATGCCCATGGGCCCAGGCTGGCGCGGCAAGGTTAGGGTTGACTGAATCCCGATCTCCTGACATTGCCGCCCACAACCCAAGCGCGGGTTTAAACGCAGCGCGGCATCCGGCCGCAACCCAAGGGCGGGTTAAACACGGAGATGCCACGCACTGCGTGGCATGAGGGCACGGAGAAAAGCACGGAGAAAGGAACCGTGACATCCGGAACCCGGCTTCCTGGCCTGGTTCCATCAGGGGCACAGCCGGGGAGCACGCACGTGTTCTCCAGGGCTTTGCCCCTGCTGGAACGCGTGCGGCCTTGCCGCACGCCCCGCGCAAGCGGGCAGGCCGGGAAGCCTTGGACTAGCTTTCCTCGAAAAACTGTTCGCCCTGATCTGCCGAGCCCTGTACCTCCTTACACCATCCAGAAGGTCCCCGTGCTTTCTCCGTGCTCCCCGTGGTCTCCGTGTTTCAATTTCTGAAAAGGTGGATGTTGCCATGACGCTGTAATCCCTTTCTTTGCGCGAAGCCAAGAAAATGGTGGTTAACGGAGGCATCCAGTCAGACGTAGTGACCAGGCTGTGAATGGTCACCCCGTAAGGGCTTGAATTCATTTCCAAAATTTTCGAAATTACACCTTGCGGACTATTTCGAAAAAACTAGAATCATGGACAGAGGTTGCGATGTCCCCTTCCCAGACTGCCCAGCTCGAAGAGAATGCCGATCGCTTCAAGGCGCTGGGGCATTCGGTCCGGCTCTCCATCCTCCGGGTCATCGTCCAGGGCCCCGAGGCCGGCACACCCGCCGGAGCCATCCAGGAAGCCGTGGGGATTCCCGCCTCCACCCTCAGCCATCACCTCTCCTGCCTGGCGGATACCGGGCTGGTGGAGGTGGCACGGGAAGGCACAATCCTGCGCTACCGCGCCAACTTCCACACCCTGCGGGCCCTGACGGAATACCTCTGGCAGGGATGCTGCTCCGGAAGCACTCCGGAGCCCCAGGACCGGCCCCGGACCTGCTGTGGGGTGAAGGTCCGCCGCGCCTGGCGCACGTCGTAGAACCCACCCACCCACCCTTCTCTGCTGGAGCGCCCATGCGCCTCAGGAAACGTCTGCCCAGTGACCTGACCCAGGTCCAGAACCTCCTGGTCTCTGCCGATCTGCCCATCGAGGGCCTGGACGCCACGGAAGGCTGGGTGCTGGAACACGAAGCCACCATCGTCGGCCACGTGGCCGCGGAACCCACCCCGGATGCGGTGGTGCTGCGCTCCCTGGTGGTGGCGCCTGCCTCGCGGGGCCAGGGACTCGGGGAACGACTGGTGGCGATGGCCTAGGCTTCCGCCGCGGGTCGTGCCCGGGTTCTCAAGACCGACACCGTGGGGCCCTGGATGCTACGTCGCGGATACCGCATCGTCCCCCTGGACCAGGTTCCCCGGAGCGTCCGCACCACCTCGCAGTTCTCCGGCGCGCTGTGCGCCGGGACCCCCGTCTACCTCATGCCCGGCGATGCCGAGGCCACCCGAAAGGAGATCCCCATGGACAAGGACACCCTCAAAGCCGCGGTGCGGGAACGCTACGCCGGCTTCGTGAAACGGAACACCAGTTGCTGTGGTCCCAAATCCGTCTGCTGCGCGAGCACCCCCGAGGACGCCAGCCTGAAGATCGGCTACGGCCCGGAGGAGGTGGGGGCCGTGCCCGAGGGGGCCAACCTCGGGCTGGGGTGTGGAAATCCCGTGGCCCTGGCCTCCCTTCAGCCGGGGGAGGTGGTGCTGGACCTGGGGTCCGGTGCGGGCTTCGACGCCTTCCTCGCCTCCCCCCGGGTGGGTCCCCAGGGGCGGGTGATCGGGGTGGACATGACCCCCGAAATGCTCCAGCGGGCCCGGAGCCTCGCGGAGCGCCATGGCTACACCAACGTGGAATTCCGCCAGGGGGACATCGAGGCCCTGCCGGTGGCGGACGGATCCGTGGACGTCATTATCTCCAACTGCGTGATTAACCTCACCACGGACAAGGCCAAGGCCTTCCGGGAAGCCTATCGGGTGATGAAGCCCGGAGGACGCCTCATGGTGTCGGACTTGGTGCTGCTCCGGCCCCTGCCACCGGCGGTGCTCCAGGACCTGGATGCCTACGCCGCCTGCATCGCCGGCGCCCTCCCCAAGGAGGACTACCTGGACGCCATTCGCCAGGCGGGGTTCCAGGAGCTTCAGGTGGTGGGTGAATCCACCTATGACTTGGGGGAACCCGAGCTGGCAGAGGTGGCGGAGGGGCTCTCCCAGGGGTGCGGGTGCGCGGATTTGAAGGAGGCCTCCGGTGCCGTGGCCAGCGTGCAGATCCACGCCATCCGGCCCGTCGCCGCGATGCCGTGACGCGCGTGCGGCTGGACCAGGGCCCCGGGGACCCCGCGACCTTCGACGCGCTGCACACCGCACTCCGTCCCCGGGTCCTGGGGTATCTGGCCCGCTTCCTCGATGCGGGGGAGGCGGAGGACGTGGTCCAGGAGGTCTTCCTGAAGGTGCACCGGGGCTTCCACACCTACCGGGGGGAGGCCCGGCGCACCACCTGGGTCTTCCAGATCGCCACCCATGCGGCCCTGGATCGCTTGAAGTCGGCTTCCCACAAGGCCTCCAGGCTCGAGGCCCAGGGGGAGATCCACCTTCCGCATCCCCCGGACCAGGGCTCCCTGCCCCTGAAGGAGGAGATGTGCCGCTGCATCCGGGACCTGGTGGGGGGGCTGCCCACGGCCTCCCGGACCATCCTCCATCTGAGCGAACTGAAGGAATTGAGCCTGGGGGATGTCGCGCAGGTTCTCGGGCTAAGCCCTGGGGCCGCCAAGATCCGGCTCCACCGGGCCCGGAAGCTCCTTCGGGCCCGCATGGAACGGAACTGCCGGATCCTGCTGGACGAAGGCGCGGAACTCCAGTGCGATCGAAAAATCGTATCCAGGACGCCTCCCACCTCGTCCCAAGGGGTGAAGGAGGGACCTCATGTCCGAACCGACCTTTGAAACCATCCACCTGGCCACATCCACCGCAGGCTGTGGGCTCTGCGAAGCCTACGCCGCGCAGGAGGCCCAGAAGCCCATCGTGGTGATGTCCTGCGAGGGGGCCTGCCTGCGGGGCGAACTGGCCCGGGTGGCCGCCAACCACCTCTGCGATGACCTGGCGCCCGAACAAACGGCCCGACTCTGCCTGGGGGGGGCCTTCACGAAGGACACGGGTCAGCGCAACCTGGCCCGAAGGGCCTCCAGGCTCGTGGCCATCGAAGGGTGCCCCGTACTCTGCGCCACGCGCATGATGCAAGCGGTGGTGCCTGGCCTGGAGCCCGAGGTCTTCCTCATCCCCAAGCTCACCCAGTTCGATGCCAGGCTCTTCGCCATCCGCGAGATGCCCGAAGCGGAGCGCCAGGCCCAGGGGCGTCGGGCCGGGGCCCGGGTGCTGGAGAGCCTTCGGGCGAGGCCCAGGTCGTGAAATAGGGAATTGTTCTATTACATAGACATTCCATATTTCCTTATCTTGCTGTCCATCCTGCCGATACGTGTACTTCCTTGGGTTTCGCGAGGCTCCTGAGGCCTCCCGGTCCCGGCTACCTCGCCACGCCGGGCGAGGGGTGGCGAAAGGTCGGGGGACCGGATGAAGATCACGTCCTTCACAGTCTGGGTCGGGGGTGGGGCGGTGGCCTTCGCCCTCCTCCTGGGGTACCACCTGCTTGGGGTGGCCCGGCTGGCGGACCAGAGGACCGCGTGCCAGGCCAACCGGGCCCGTTCCCTGGAATTGGCCCACGAGCTGCTGCAGAGCTCGGAGGACCTCACCCGCATGGCCAGGACCTACGTCTGCACGGGGGATCCGCGTTACGAAAGCCGCTACTGGGAGATCCTGGCCATCCGCAACGGTCGGCGCCCCCGGCCGACGGCCTACCCACCGACGTTCTGGTACGTCTCGGTGCCCGAGGGGGATGCACCCCACCGGGCCGGAACGGAAGTCCCCCTTCAGGCCCTGATGCGCCAGGCGGGCTTCACGGAAGCCGAGTTCCAGCTGCTCCACAGGGCCCAGGCCCGCTCCGATGCCCTGGTGGAGATGGAACGGGAGGCCTTCAAGGCCATGAAGGGGACGCCGGAGGACCAGCGTTCGGCCCTGCAGCGGCTCCATGGCGAGGCCTACCACCATGCCAAGACCGGCATCATGCAGCCCATCCAGGAATTCATGGCCGAAGTGGACCAGCGGACCCACCGGGAATTGGATGACCTGGGGGGGCACCAGCGGCGCAAGATCCAGGCCTCCTTGGCCTTCCTGGGGTCGGCCCTGCTGGGACTGCTCTGGGTGGCGATGGCCACCCGCCGCCGGATCGTTAAGCCCCTGGAGCAGCTGGGGCGCCAGGCCGAGGCCCTCGGGCGCGGGGATCTTGGCTGCCGCAGCGATGTCCACTCGTCCAACGAGCTGGAGGTCTTCTCCCGGAGCCTCAACCAGATGGCCGATGAGGTCGCCAAGTCCCGGGATGTGTTGGAAGCCCTGGTGGCGGCGAGGACCGAGGCCCTGCGGAGTGCCAACGAGGACCTGGGTCGCAAGATCCAGGAGCATCGCGAGGTGGAGGCGCGGCTGCGGGCCAGTGAGGCGACCTTCCACCGGATCTTCCACGCCGCGCCCATGCTCATGAGCCTCCGGGATCCCGAGGACGGATGCTACCTCGATGTCAACGAGCAGTTCTGCCGGGTTTCTGGGTTCGACCGCGACGAGGTCCTGGGGAAGACTCCGGAGACGCTGGGGTGGATGCACCCCCAGGACGGACCAGACCTGCTGGAACGGCTGAACCGGACCGGATCCCTGCGCAACCTGGAGGTGCATTGCCATACCAAGTCCGGGGGGCGGATCTTCTGCCTGGCCTCGGCGGACCTCGTGCCCTTCGGGGACAGGACCCTGGTGGTCTCCATGGCCACGGATATCACGGGCCTCAAGCGGGTGGAGGAGGCACGACGACTGGAAGCGGCCCGCCTGGAGGAGGCCTTCCGCGGCTCGCCCATCGGCATGGCCTTTGTGGGCATGGACGGTCGTTTCCTGAAGGTCAACGGGACCTTCTGCGCCATGCTGGGGCGGGATGAGGCCACCTTGCTGGCCCTCAGGGTGCCGGACATCACCCATCCGGAGGATGTGGCCTCCAGCCTCCAGGTGATGCGGACCCAGGCGGAGGGCGGGCTGGGGCCCCTCCGCCTGGAGAAGCGCTACCTCCGGGCCGATGGGAGCTGGTTCTGGGCGGAGGCCCATGTCTCCATGGTGCGGGATGAATCCGCTCGGCCGCTGCACTACCTGGCCCAGGTGCAGGACCTCACGGAGCGACTCCGCGCGGAACAGGCGCGCGCCGAGGCCGAGGCACGGGAACACCAGATCCGAAAGGCCGAGAGCCTCGGCACCATGGCCGGTGCCGTGGCCCACCATGTCAACAACCAGCTCCAGTCGGTCCTGTCCAGCCTGGAGATGCTGGAGCGCCAGCCCAGGGGCGCCGACCTCTCGCGCTACCTGGGCATTGCCCAAATGGCCACCGCCCTGGCCGCCGAAGTGGGTCGGAAGATGCTGACCTACGTGGGCCAAAGGATGGTCTGCTACCGCCCCTTGGACCTGGGAGAGGCCTGCCGAAACGCCCTGACGAGCCTGGCCCAGGAACACCCGGAGGGCCTGATCCCCGGGGTGGTGTGGCCCCAGGGCCTGGTGGTGAAGAGCGATCCCGGGGAGATCCGGCAGGTGCTTGCCAATCTGATCGCCAATGCCTGGGAGGCCACGGGGGAATCCGGGGCCCCCCTCGAGGTGCGCCTGGTGTCCAGGTCGGCCTCGGACCTGCCGATCATCCATCGTTTCCCCGTGGGCTGGGAACCCCAGTCGGAGGCCTACGCAGGTCTGGAGGTCCAGGACCAGGGGCACGGGATTCCCGAGACGGACCTGGAGCGACTCTTCGACCCCTTCTTCTCCACGAAGTTCCCGGGGCGGGGGCTGGGCCTTCCCGAAGTCCTGGGTATCGCCCAGGCCCACGGTGGGGCAGTGGTGGTGGAGAGCTGGGAGGGTAAGGGCAGCTGCTTCCGGGTCTACCTGCCGTTGTGGGATGGGAATCTCGGGGCTGAGCCCTGACCGGGGAGGGGACCACGGCTAAGCTGGAATCCCGCGGCCCGAGCCGTGCCCGAGACGTGAGCCCATGCCCAATCCTCCCCTCCCCACCCACTCCCATGCCTTCGACGCCGGCAACCACGCCGGGGAGCGAGGCACTTGGCTGGTGCTCTGGATCACCTTGGCCACCATGGTGGTGGAGATCCTGGCGGGGTGGTGGTTCAACTCCATGGCCCTCCTGGCGGACGGCTGGCACATGAGCTCCCATGCGGTGGCCATTGGGGTGAGTGCCTTTGCGTACGCCATGGCCCGGCGCCATGCGGGCCACGAGCGCTATGCCTTCGGCACCTGGAAGATCGAGATTCTGGGGGGCTTCGCCAGCGCCCTCTTCTTGATGGCCGTGGCCCTGCTGATGGTGGTGGGCAGCACGGAACGGTTCTTCAGTCCCAAGCCCATCGCCTACCGGGAGGCCATTCTGGTGGCCATCCTGGGCCTCCTGGTGAACCTGGCCTGCGCCTTCATCCTGGGGCACTCCCACGACCATGGGCATGACCACGGGGAGGGGCATGATCACCACCATGACCTCAACCTGCGGTCCGCCTACCTGCACGTGCTGGCGGACGCCGCCACCTCCGTACTGGCCATTCTCGCCCTGGCGGGGGGCATGCGCTTCGGCTGGAACTGGCTGGACCCGGTGATGGGCCTGGCCGGTGCCCTGCTGGTGGCCGTGTGGGCTCGGGGCCTGATCCGGGATACGTCCCGGGTGTTGCTGGATGCGGAGATGGAGCATCCGGTCGTGGCTGAAATCCGGGAGGTGGCCGCAGCCCATCCCCAGTGGGGTGTCCTTTCGGACCTCCATGTCTGGCGGGTGGGCAAGGGCCGCTTCGCCTGCTGCCTGGTCCTGGAAGGGGGCGATCCGGGGGTCGGTTCTATGCAGGTCCACCAGGCCCTGGCCATCCACGAGGAACTGGTGCATGTGACCGTGGAGTTGCGTCCTAACCCAAACCCAGAAGGGTGAGGTGGGTGGCATAGCTCCCCAGGAGGACAGCCTCTTCCCAACGGCGAAGGGTGCGTTCCGTGCGGAGGAAAACCAGGCCCAGGAGGGTGAAGACCAAAAGCGCGCCCAGATCGGGGTTCTGGAGGGTGGGAAGGGTCTGGAGGGTGCCTGGGAGGCCTGCGGCACCCCTCGAACCTGTTTCAGCCCTGCAGCCCTCCTGCGCCCGGGGCATCCGGGGGACCCAGTATCGACCTTCCCGGGCGTCCATCCCGCCTCCAGACCGTCCGGGATGCAGCGCCACGCTCGGGACCGACATTCCGGGGGCAGGTACTCCGCGGAAAACCTGAAGGATTCGCTCAAGTCCAGGGCCATTTGGGCCGAAACCATGGCATTGAGGTGTGTCCCTGCACCCCTGCGGCACGGAAGCCGCTCGATGCATCACGGAGGATGCGGTTCGCCTGGATCCCCTGTCCAGGTGGGCGTCCGAAGCGAACAGCATGCGTGGGCGGTTTCCGCCGGAGGTGCCAGCCATGAAGATCCAGGACCCCGTTCAGCGTTCGGGCCAGGTCACCAATCCGAACCTGGTGGCCCCCCCGGTCAGCCTCAAGTCCCAGGCCACGGAAACCAAAAATGCCCAGGGCCAGGATGTGGTGGAACTCTCCAAGCAGGCCGCCACCCCACCCCAGGATCCCCAGACCACCCAGGCGCGGGAACAGCAGGTCGCCTCCGAGCGCACCCGCCAAACTGAAGTCAAGGCCCAGGACTTGGGTCAGCAGCGGGATGCCAACTACCAGGCCCAGATGCAGCGCACCACCCAGGTCGTCAACACCCTCCAGGTTCAGGCCAGCGCCCAGACCCAGGGATCCTTGAACCTCCTGGCATAGGCGATCCTGTCCTTCCGACACCGGTCCGCCATGGGGTGCCGCTGCCAGAGCCGTTGAACCGCAGCATGCCATGTGCCCCAGCACCTTCAGGGCTGCATGCACCAAGTGGCGAGGGGGCCGGGAATCAGCCCGAGGTCTTGCCGACCCGCATAGGTTCCGGGGCCCCGAAGGCTTACCGGTTGCCTGATGATCGGGCGCGGTTGCAGCACTATCAGGGCAGGTCCTCCGGGGCGGAGGAGGATGGGGTGCCCAGCAGCCTGATCATGCCGAGGCAAAGCAATACCCCGGTCCAGAGCCCCGCGTAGAACAGCGCATTGTCCCGCAGGCCGGTGTATTCGCCCTTCGGCAGCTGGACGGTGAAAAGGAACGTGTCATGGGCCCAGTGGAAGAGGATTCCGGGGATCAGGGAGCGGGTTCGAACGGCGAGGTAGGTGAAGGCTGTTGCGATAACCATCACCGACACCACCTCCACCCAGGCTAGGCCACTGAGACCCTTGAGGTGGGCCAGGCCGAAGAGCAGGATCTGGAAGAAGCCGGCCTTGAAAACGGACCCGGTGAGTCGGACCAGGACGATCATCAACACCCCGCGGAAGAGCACCTCCTCCCAGATGCCCGGGGTCAGGCTGAAAACGGCCTGGTTGAGGGTCAGGGTGGCTGGGTCGAATTGGTACTTTCCCGTGGCCACGGTTCCCACCAGCATTCCTGAGAGCGTGAACAGCGCGGCAAAAACCCCGAGCCGCGCATGCCGCCACCCGTCCTGGGCGCCCCAGAGCCCCAGCCGCCTCAGCCAGGTCCGGGCATCCACGGGACCGAAGGGAATGCCGAACACCTTGGGGAAGAGCAGCAGCACCAGGGTGCTGGTGAAGGCCAAGGCGAGGAGGGAGAAGGCGATCTTGGGCCACTGGAGCCCCAGCCCCTTCTTCAGCAGGAAGGCAAACGTCAGCCCCAGACCCGAGAAGGCGACGGGAAGCACGATGGCGCGCAGGTTGGCACGGAAGGTCGAGAGGGTCATGACGGGGACCTCCGGTAGACCGGGTCAGGATCGAGGTGGGATCGGTGTCCCAGGATCCAGCGGGCCGAGGGTGCATACAAGCGGGAGACAGTGTTTTTCCGCGTGCTTTGTACTGAAAATCCTTCGGGATGCGACCTGATGCCTCCCCACCCTGGTTTGGAATGGGTTGGGTGCAGGTCTACCCCTCAGCCTGGGTGATGTAGGCGGCCACCCGGGATGGACTGGTGAGGTTCCGGCTGAATTCCGGGGGACGCAGGGTGCCCCCCATGAAGACCCGGCCGTTGCGGTGGGTCATGGGGCTTTCCTCGGGCTCGAAGGCGGTGAAGTGGAATTCCCGGGCGCCCGTGAGGGTCGCCAGCTTCTTGATGTTGCGTTCCCGCACGCCCCCGCCCGGCATGACGATGATCCGGTCCCCGGCGCGCCGCACCAGTTCCGCCAGGAGGTCCGCGCCTTCCACGGAGGAGCCTTCCTGGCCCGAGGTGAGGATGCGGGTGCAGCCGCAGCGAAGGACGGCCTCCAGGGCCTCGAAGGGATCGGCGGCCATGTCGAAGGCCCGGTGGAAGGTCACGGGGAGGGGGGCCGCCAGGGCCACCAGCTCCGAGGTCCGCGCCTCGTCCACCCGGCCATCGGGCAGCAGGATCCCCACCACGAGGCCATCGGCCCCCACCTCCTTGGCCGCCAGAAGGTCGTGCTTCATCACCGCGAATTCCGTGTCGGTGTAGCAGAAGTCCCCGCCCCTGGGCCGCAGGATGACGAAGAGCTGGGTGCGGTCCAGCACCTTCCGGGCCTCCTTGAGGGTGCCCAGGCTGGGGGTGAGTCCCCCCTCCATGAGGGCCGCGCACAGTTCCACCCGGTCCGCGCCGCCGGCCTGGGCCCGGGCACAGGATTCGGGACTGTCGAGGCAGACTTCGAAGACGAAGCGTCGAGACATGGGGAGCTCCTGGGAAAAGGGGGGTAATGGGAACGTTCCCGTCCTCCATACTCAAGGCTAACCCAAGCGCCCCTTCCTGGAGGTCCCATGCAATCGCGTTGCATCTGCCTCATGGCTGCCCTCTTCCTGGCCCAGCCCCTGGCGGCCCAGAAGCGACCGAAGCCCGCCCGGGTCACCGTCGACCGACGCATGGACTGGTGGCGGGAGGCCCGCTTCGGGATGTTCATCCACTGGGGACTGTACGCCGTGCCCGCCGGGGCCTGGGGCGGGAAAACGGGCTACGGGGGGTGGATCCGGGCTAGCGCGAAGATTCCCCTGGCCCAGTACGAGGCCTTTCGTGACCAGTTCAACCCCGTGGACTTCGATGCGGACGCCTGGGCGCGGACCGCCAAGGAGGCCGGCTGCCGCTACCTGGTGATCACCACCAAGCACCACGATGGTTTCGGGCTCTGGGATTCCAAGCTCACGGACTGGGACATCGCCGCCACGCCCTTCCGGCGCGATGTGCTGAAGGAACTGGCGGCGGCCTGCCGGCGCCACGGACTGCGCCTGGGCTGGTACCACTCGATCATGGACTGGCACCACCCCGACTACCTGCCCCGGCGCCCCTGGGAGGATCGGAGCGCCCAGGGGATTAACATGAACGAGGGGGGACCGCCCGACCGCGGAGCGGTCTCTTCGTCCCCCCTCGTGCTCCCCCACGCGTTGGCCAGGCAAAGCCCGGCCACCACGTCCGACTTCGAACGGTACGTGGCCTATATGAAGGGCCAGCTGAAGGAACTGCTCACCGACTACGGGACCATCGATGTGCTCTGGTTCGATGGCGAATGGGAATCCACCTGGAACCACGCCCGGGGCCTGGACCTCTACCAGTACGTCCGGGGTCTCCAGCCGAAGATCATCGTGAACAACCGGGTGGATGTGGGCAGGGGCGAGCAGGGCACCACCCTTCCGGGCTACGGTGGGGACTTCGGCACGCCGGAGCAGGAGATCCCCGCCCTGGGCATGCCCGGGGTGGACTGGGAGACCTGCATGACCATGAACGACCACTGGGGCTACAACGCCCTGGACCAGAACTGGAAATCGGAGCGGGAGCTGATCCGCACCCTGGTGGACATCGCCAGCAAGGGGGGGAACTACCTCCTGAACGTGGGCCCCGATGCCAAGGGCCGCATCCCCGCCCCCTCCCTGGACCGGATGAAGGCCTTGGGGGCCTGGCTGAAGGTGAATGGCGAGGCCCTGTACGGCACCACCGCCAGCCCCTTCGGGGCCCTGCCCTGGGGGCGCTGCACCCAGAAGGGCCTGGGCCGCACCACCCGCCTGTATTTCCATGTGTTTGACTGGCCCTCGAACGGT
>CAZPUI010000036.1:0-16586 GCA_964589695.1 uncultured Solibacteraceae bacterium
CGCTTTTGCAGGATCTTAACGATCGCGGATTGCTCGACAGCACCGTGGTGTGGTGGGGCGGCGAGTTTGGACGAACCCCTCGGGTGCAATGGGAGCCGCCGTGGAATGGAGGGCGCAACCATCACGGCAAGGCGTTTTGCTCGCTGGTGGCGGGCGGCGGTTTCAAGGGTGGGCAGGTGGTGGGGGCAACAGACGCCAAAGGGGAAGAAGTGATCGAGCGGCCCGTTTACCCGCCGGACCTGATCGCGAGCATCTATGAATTGATGGGGATCGATCCGAACGCGGAACTGCCGCACCCGCAAGGTCTGAAATTGAAGGTGCTGGCGTCGGAGCAGGAGGGCGGGCGCGCTCTCGCCCCACTGAAGGAGCTGGTGTAAATGCGCTTTCCGAACGCGATGGCACTGCTTTTGTGGTTGGGCGCCGAGGCTTTTGCCAAGGGCCAGCGGCGAGAGCCGCACATTGCTTATGTGTATCCGGCCGGAGGGCAGCGGGAAACGTCGTTCGAGGTGGTGAGGGGGGTCCAGTTCCTGAACCTCCAGGACAACGGCGATCCCGTGGAACTGGCGGCCCGGTACGATGCCGAGGGTGCGGACGAGCTGGTGTTCCTGGATATCACCGCGGGCTTGGAGAAAAGGGCCACCGCCGTGCGCATGGTGGAGGCCGTGGCCCGCAAGGTCTTCATCCCCTTCACCGTGGGGGGCGGCATCCGCACCTGGGAGGATGCCGAGGCCCTCCTCAAGGCGGGCTGCGACAAGGTGAGCGTGAACAGCGCCGCCGTGCGCCGCCCGGAGCTGCTCACGGACCTGGCGGAGCGCTTCGGCTCCCAGGCGGTGGTGCTGGCGGTGGACGTGAAGCGCCTGGAGGGCCAGCTGCGGGTGGTGGTGGATGCGGGGCGCACGCCCACGGAATGGACCCTGGAAGCCTGGGTGCAGGAGGGCCAGCGCCGGGGCGCCGGAGAGATCCTGCTCACCTCCATGGACCGGGATGGCTCGAACGATGGCTACGACCTGGCCTCCCTGGAATCGGCCTCCCGCGGCCTGCGCATCCCCCTCATCGCCAGCGGCGGCTTCGGGGAGGTGCGCCACGCGGTGGAAGCCTTCCGGGCGGGCGCCGACGCGGCCCTCCTGGCCTCGGCCCTCCACACCGGGGGACTCACGGTGAAACGACTCAAGGACGAACTGTTGAAGGAAGGCATCGAGGTGCGACCATGCTGATACCCAGCATCGATCTCATGGGCGGCAAGGCCGTCCAGCTCGTGGGGGGCCGAACCAAGGTCCTGGAAGTGGAAGATGTGATCGGCCTCGCCACGAAATGGCGGGTGTACGGCGAGATCGCCGTCATCGACCTGGACGCCGCCCTGGGCCAAGGGGACAACCTGGACCTGGTGAAGGCCCTGTGTGCCGTGGCCCGGTGCCGGGTGGGGGGCGGCATCCGCACGGTGGAAAGGGCCCACGAACTGCTCCGGGCAGGGGCGGCGAGGATCATCCTCGGCACGGCGGCCTCGGAGGACCTGCTGTCCAAGCTCCCCCGGGAACGCACCCAGGTGGCAGTGGACCAGCGGGAGGGCCGCCTCCAGGCCAAGGGCTGGCGGGAGGACGAGGCGGAGAGGCCCATGGACCGCGTGCGGCGCCTCTCGCCCTATTGCGGGGGCTTCCTCATGACCGTGGTGGACAAGGAGGGACGGCTGGAGGGGGTGGACTGGGAGGCCGCCCGGGCCGTGCGCCAGGCCACGGATCGCCCCGTGACCTACGCCGGGGGGGTCACCACCGTGGAGGATGTGGCCCGCCTGGACGCCCTGGGTCTGGATTCCCAGGTGGGCATGGCCCTCTACCGCGGCCTGATGGATCCCACCGAGACCTTCCAGGCCTGCCTGGCCTGGGAAAAGGCGGGGGGCCTCATTCCCAGCGTGGTGCAGGACGAGGCCGGCCGCTTCCTCATGCTGGCCTATCAGAGCCGGGAGAGCCTGCGTAAGGCCCAGGACACCGGGCGTGGGGTGTACTGGAGCCGCTCCCGGCGCGAGCTTTGGGAGAAGGGCGCCACCAGTGGCCATGGCCAGACCCTGTTGAGGGTGGAGGCCGACTGCGACCGGGACGCCCTGAAGTTCGTGGTCCGCCAGACCGGCCCCGCCTGCCACACCGGCGCCGCCACCTGCTTCGGTAGCGCCGACTTCGACCTGCGGGACCTGGAGACCACCCTCCAGGACCGGAAGGCCAACGCCCCCGCCGGGAGCTACACCGCCCGGCTCTTCAGCGAGGAGGGCCTCCTGGCCGCCAAGCTGCGGGAAGAGGCGGAAGAAGTGCTCACCGCCTCCACCCCCGACAACCTGGTGTGGGAATCCGCCGACCTCCTGTACTTCCTCATGGCCCGCATGACCCAAGGGGGCGTACGCCTGGAACAGGTTCTACGGGAACTGGAACGGCGTGCTACCACCGATACCCGGAAGCCCGGGGATAGG
This sequence comes from uncultured Solibacteraceae bacterium, assembly GCA_964589695.1. Taxonomy (GTDB): domain Bacteria; phylum Acidobacteriota; class Holophagae; order Holophagales; family Holophagaceae; genus CAZPUI01. Next base: position 2,456 of record CAZPUI010000036.1, read on the forward strand.
AAAACAGGATGATTGCGTGGGTTTATCTCCCTCCGAAGCTAAATCATCCGGAAGAAATACTAAAATCAAAATGATGAAAAATCGTATAACAGGATGACAGGATAGACAGAATAAAGACAAAGAATATGAATCCGTATGTTATTATTGCACACAAACATGGAATGCAAATGCAATTTGATCTTTTATCCTGCCTATCCTGGCATCCTATTTTTAATCTTTGTTTGATTTTTATTCAAATTTTCAAGTGATTGCATTTCCTTCTATTTTATCTTTTTATCCTCTTTATTACTGCCCATCCTGCCCATCCTGCCCATCCTGCCCATCCTGTTCAAATTCTTTTGATTTTCCATGTCTTCTTCTCCTACGAACCTCGATCTAATCTGGAGCCCATGATGCTGTTAAATATCCTGTCCCTCTCCGAAGCCATGTCCCGGTTGTCCCGTCCCTTGCCGCCCATTGCGCCGGAAGTTACGCCCATCCTGGAGGACATTCGTGCCCGGGGGGATGCCGCTGTGTTCGACTGGGCCCGGAAACTGGATCGCTTCGAGGGTTCGACCTTTGAGGTCAGTCGTGAAGCGGGGGAGCGGGCGGTGGCGGCCTTGGATCCGGCCCTGCGGGGGTTCCTGGAGGATGCCATCCGCCGGGTGCGGGGCTTCAGCGAGGCCCAAAGGGACTGCTACCGGGACTTCCAGCTCACCCAGGAGGGGGTGGTGCTGGGGCAGCGCATCGTGCCAGTGCAGCGGGCGGCCTGTTACGCGCCGGGGGGCCGCTACCCGCTGCCCTCCAGCGTGATCATGGGCGTGGTGCCCGCCCGGGTGGCAGGGGTGGAGGAGGTCATCGTCCTCAGCCCCAAGCTCCACCCAGTGACCCTGGCGGCGGCCGTGTTGGCGGGGGCGGACCGGGTCTTCAACCTCGGCGGGGTCCAGGGCATCGCCGCCGCGGCCTGGGGCCTGGTGGGCCTGCCCAAGGTGGACCTGGTGGTGGGGCCCGGGAACCGCTTCGTGACCGGGGCCAAGCGGCTGCTCTACGGCGATGTGGGCATCGAATTCCCCGCCGGTCCCAGTGAGCTGCTGGTGATTGCCGAGGGCGGCGCCAACCCTGCCTGGATCGCCGCGGACCTCCTGGGTCAGGCGGAGCACGACCCCGATGCCCTGCCCGTGCTGGTGAGCTTCGACGCGGCCCTGGTGGAGGCCGTGAACGAGGAGTTGACGCGCCAGCTGGCCCTGCTGCCCGCGGACACCCCCGCCTGGGAGAGCCTGAAGAACGGCTTCGCTGTGGTGGTGGCGTCGGACGAAGAAGCCCTCGCCCTGTCCGATGCCCTGGCCCCCGAGCACCTGGAGCTCCAGGGGCCCCGGGCCGAGGCCCTGGCGGATCGCCTCCGAAACTACGGCAGCCTCTTCTGCGGCGACACCACCGCCGAGGTCTTCGGCGACTATGGCAGCGGCACCAACCACATCCTTCCCACCGGCGGCGCCGCCCGCTTCACGGGGGGCGTCTTCGTGGGCACCTTCCTCAAGACCCTCACCTGGCAGCGCATCCTCCCCGAGGGCCAGCAGGCCCAGGCCCAGCAGGCCGCCGCCCTCGCCGACGCCGAGGGCCTCCAGGCCCACGCCGCCAGCGCGAGGGCGCGGTTGAAGCCTTAGGCTCCTGAATCGTTGCTTGGGTCATCGTGACCACGCTCCCCTGAGCGCAATCGAAGGCATCATCCCGTCAACGTGAACGTACTTGGACATGCTCCCGTAAGGCCTGCCCATGCTTGGCCCGCCAAGGGGTATCCGTGCCACAGCGCCCATTCCAGCCACCACCCTCAGGCAGAGGATGGACCGCACACGGCCTCCGAATCAGCGATTCAAGGCATGGGACGGCCTCGGCATGGGTTCCTGGGCATCGGAACCCTGGGCAAAGGCTTGCCGGTACCGTGGAAGAGGGTTCGGCATGCCGTGCCGCAGGGCCAGGGCCTCCTCGCCACGGCCCAGATACTCCAGGGCATGGATCTCCAGCACACGGGCTTCCACGCGACCAGGCGCCTCAGAACGGGCCAGGCGAGCTTTTTCCAGGGCCTTGGTCCCTTGGTGTCGTGCCAATTCCAACCGGCCTTCCAGTAGGGTCCGCTCCGCAACATCGGCATACCCCAGGGACTTCGCCTTCTCCAGGGCTTCTGCCGCACGACGCAGGGCCATGCCGCTGTCCTTCCCCCGGCTGCGGGTCCAGCGGGCCTGCTCGAGGTGCAGAGTCGCCATGAGTAGATGGGGGCTCCGACCGATGGTGTCGCAGCGTGGCCGCAGCCGAGCCGCCCTGTCCAACAGATCAAGGGCCTTGTTCCAGGCAGGAAGGGGGTCCAAACCCCGCTGGGCGAAGCGGGCTGCCCTGAGGCCATGGAATGATCCCAGGGTGATCCAGTAATTGGGTGTATCGGTGGTGGGATCTCCCTCCAGGTTTGCCACCTCCTGCTGACAGGCCCCCAGGTGCACATCGGGAGATTCCCCCAGCGCCAGGGCCACCTGGGCCTGGGCCACCAGGAGGACGCACCGGTTCATACGGGCATTGGAGAAGCCCTTGAGCACCGTAACCGCCTGGACGACCGCCTGGAGACCGGGTTCCGCATCCCCCGGTTTCGCAATGCCGATGCGTTCCCGGTGATCCATGCGGAAGTAGGCCAGCATGGCCAGATTGCTCCAGGGTAATGCCGCGGTGGCCTTGTACTGGGCGCTCCGGGTGAAGGCCTCCTCGGCCTTGGTGAACGCGGGCTCGGGATCCGTTTTGCCCAGCAGGCTCTCCATGCGCCCCCGGAAGAGCCAGTAGGCCCCCAGGGTGTTGAGGCTTTGGTGACGGGTGGCACCCAACCCTTCGATGGCCTGCACATGCTTCAGTCCTCGCTCAAAAATGGCCTGAAGCCCACCCTCCCGGACATCTTCATCGAGGATGCGGAGCACCAGGGCAAACAGGGCGAACTGATGCGTTCGTTCCGTGGGCCGAATGGCCAAGGCCCTGCCGATGACCCGTTCCGCCTCCGCCAGGGCAGGTGCCGCATCCTCGCCACGGATGAAATGATGCTCACCCAGACGATTGTGGGCCATGCCCAGGCGCTCCAAAGCATCCCGGAAGCGCCCGTCCACCGCCAAGGCAGAGGAGAAAGCCGCCACGGCTTCCCGGTGCAGCTCCAGGGGGGACCTGCCCACCTGGTAGATCTGGAACTGCATGGCCGCCAAGGCAAGGTCCCCCAACCCCACATAGCCGCGAGGATCGCTGGGAGCCGACGCGATGCAGGCCCGGAAGGCCTCCCTGGCTACCTGGTAGCACGCGAGGGCCTTGGCCCCATTCCCCTGGTCCCGGAAACCATTGGCCTGGGCCACTTTGGCTTCGCCCTTGAGCAGCAGAGCCTCCACGGGAAAGGGCACCCGGGGCAGGGCTGTATCCACCCGCCGCGCACATTCGTCAAACTGGTTGTGAAGCAGAGCCACGTGGGCTTCCACCCAATCCGCATCCTCGAGTGAGGACTCACGCCCCTGGGCCAGCAACTGGAGGGCGGGGGTGCGGGTATGCGCGTCCAGTTTCTCCAGCGCTGCCTTTCGGGCCTCGCCAGGCTGACGTTCCGCCTCGATCAGCCTTGCCGGATAGACCCGGGTCAGCGCCAGGCCATAGGCAAATGCCACGGAGGGTGTCTGGAAGCCATGGTCCCGCCAAGCCCGTTCGAGGTGTTTCAGGGCCTCCTCGGGATCCCCAAGGGCCAACCGGGCTCGACCCAGGGCATAGTGCCCAGGCCCCAGGGAAGCCTTGGGATGGCGGGCCATTTCCCCTTCGATCCACGCCATGCGGTTGAACACCAGGTCCCGCACGGGAGAGGCGTCATGAATGGGCTTGAGGGCGGAGAGACGAAGCATGCCATCGATGCGCTCCGCTTCCAGGCTGAATCGGTCCGCCAGCCGGGCTCGGGTGTCTGCCAAGGCCTGGAGGCGCAGGATGTACCCCGTGAAACCCACCACCCCCAGCAGGATTACCAAGCCAAGGGCCGCCGCCCAGCGATGCCGTTGGCCCCAGCGCAGGGCGCGCTGGGCCCGGGACAGCGGACGGGCCGACACCTGGTTGCCCGCGAGAAAGGCCTCCAGGTCCCGGGCCAGGGCCCGGGCGCTTTCGTAACGCCGCTCAGGGTCCTTTTCCATGCATTTCAGTACGATGGCTTCCAAGTCGTGAGGGATCTCGGGGCGGATGCTGCGGGGTGGGGCAGGATCTTCGGAGAGCAAGGCCAGCAGGACATCCATGCCGGACTCGCCACTGAAAGGCGGGCGTCCGGTGATCACATCGTAGAGGGTGGCCCCAAGGCTGTAGATGTCGGTGCGGATGTCCAGGATGGTCCGGGTCCCCCGGGCCTGTTCGGGCGACATGAAGTGGGGCGTCCCCACCACCACACCCGACTGGGTCAGGGCGGGAGACTGGGCGGACACCGCCAGTCCAAAATCACTGAGGAAGGCCACCGAGGAGCCGTCCTCCGCCTGCTCCACAAGGATATTGGAGGGTTTGATGTCCCGGTGAATCAGACCACTGGTGTGGGCGGCATGGAGGCCTTCCACCACCTGGCGCAGCACTTCCACCCGTTCAAGGAGGGTCATGCGGGCCGCAGCTTCCCGAAAATTGCACCCATGGACCAGTTGCATGGCAATGAAGGGGTGGTTGGGCCCCTGGGGGTCCTGGATGGAACCCACCTCGTAGATGCGAATGATGGCGGGATGCTCCAGGCTTCCCTGGATGCGGGATTCCTCCATGAAACGCCGCAGGTGGATGGACCCCTCCACCCGCAGTACCTTGAGGGCCACATCCCGCTCCAGCCGCGTGTCGAAGGCGCGGTAGACATCCCCGTACCCGCCCGTTCCAAGATGCTCGCGGATCTCCCAATGGCCCCAGGGACCGGGGCTCAGCACCCCATCCCCATGGACCGCAGACCTAGGCTGGGTTTCCTCCTCCGTGGGCGACAATCGTCGCGTGGCGTCGTCTATCGGGGTAATGTCCATGGTCCTGGGTCAGGAGTGAGGGTCAATTCCATCACCCCTCCTCCTTGAGCGCCACGGGGAAATCGCTTTCGGGGTCGCCTGAACTACCGCGTCAGGGTGAACGTGAAGGGCTTGGTCTGGGGCCCCGTGGGCACGAGGGTTCCCGTGATCGCCTCCCGGGTCACGGTGCCCCGGGCGGTGACGGCACTCTGGCCCCGCTGGGTCTGCTCCTGGGAGGGGGGTGCCCCGGGGGCCCCCATGTAGTCCACCTTGAAACGGCTGGTGCCGGTGGAGGTGCCACTGGCGGTGAACTGCCCATCCACCACCTTGCCTTCCAGGTGCCCGGAGGCCTGGAGGGTCATATCCATGGAGATGCCCACGGTGGCACCCCGCAGCATGTCGGGGGCGCGTCCCGTCAGGTTGTAGGCGAGCTTGAGCCCACCGGTGCGGGCGTCGTAGTCCGCGGTCATGGGCCCGGTGAAGGTGAAGGTCATGGGGGGTGCCATGCCGCTGGGATCCCCCACCGTCTGGGACCAAGTGACCGTCCCCGTGAACCGGCCACTGAGGGGCAGGCCCAGGTTGGCATCCTTGGCGTTCTTGTTGCGAAGCCAGTCCGCCAGGGCGCCGATCCATTTGGAGGTGGTTTCCTTGTGCAGCTCTTCCCCGGCGGCAGCGCCGGCCACCGAACCCACGGGCCCACCGAGGGAGCCCCCCAGGGCCCCGAGCGCCGCCAGGGCCTTCTTGGTCACCTCGTCCAGCACCAGCTGGCCCCCACCCACGTAGTCCCCTTCCCACACGTAGGTCGCACCCTGGACACCTTTGCCGAAGAGGTCCAGAAAGTTCAGCGCTTTGCCCAGCTTGTCGTAGAAGGCCGCCTTGCCCGCCTGGGCCTGTTTCCAGGGCTGGGCCTGGGCGCGCTTGTTTGCCCCCGTGGCCCCCACGATCTGCTTGGCCTTCTTGTTGCTCGTGTTGGCCTTGCCTTCGTAGAGGGTCTTGAGCTCCTCCACCAGCTTGCCCGTGCCCTCGTGGGTGAGGGGTTCCGCCGCATCGGTGAAGACGGTCAGGCGGTCTGCCAGTCCATCCAACGCCTTGCGCACCGCGGCATCGGACTGTCCCGGTCGCACTTGCAGGATGGGGTCCAGACGCAGGGTGGATTCGGAGGTCTGGGCCAGGAGGGGCAGTCCGAGGGCGAGCAGCAGCAGGAAGGTTCGCATGGTCACCTCGCGCGTTCCGCGGCCTTGAAGCTCAGCAGGTCCAGCCTATGGGGCACCAGCCGGTCCCCGTCCTTCCGGAAGGCCATGGCCAGGTAGGCGTCGGGATGGTCCCGATGGTGCCCCAGGAGCACCACGGTACCCGCACCCTCCACCTTCCCCGCGAAGGTGAAGCCCGGCCAACCTTCCCGGGGCAGGGCCTCCAGGGAGGCGAAGGTCGCCTCCGGGGTGCCCGTGGCCACGGTCCGCAGGGACCCAATCTGACCCTTGGCCCCCCGGGCCAGGACCTCCAGGTAGGCACCGTTCAGGGCATTGAATTCAGGGGTGGCGACGTCCACCAAATCCTTGATCACCGCCGCCATCTGGAGGCCGCAGGCCACCCGAAGGGCCTCCAGCTGGGGTCCCTGAGTGAGCACCGGGAAGGTATCCCCGAGGCTCACAGGCGCGGATGGGTTCCCCTGGAAGCGTCGGCGGAAGGCCTGAACCGTTTGGGCCGTGTCCTGTCCCACCGCCAAAGGCGGGTAGGTCGTCCCTTCCGCCCAGGGCCGGTGGCCGCCGAAGGGAGGCTGGCCGTCCTGGCGCAGGCAGCTTCCCGTCACCACCTCGACCTCCACCAGGCGGCCGCTCCCCTCGAAACGGGCCAGGAGGGCCACATCCCCCCAGGGGTTGTAGAACATCGTGGGAAGCCCTTCGGTGCCCTCCACCACCAGGGAGGTCTCGAAGAAGAAGGCCCACCCGAGTCCCCGGTTCACCGTGGGCCAGAGCAGGGTGTCCAGCTCGGGCAGGGCCGCTTTCACTTTGGCGGTGGCCCTCCGATCAAAGGTGGTTCCCGCGTCGAACCGCGCCTGCTGGCGGAAGGTTCGGGCCGCCTCCAGGCCGGGGTCCAGTTTGGAGCCCCCCAGCAGCCACCATCCCAGGGCTCCCAGGGCCAGGAGGCTGATCCCGCAGCCCCAGAGGCAGCCATGCCGCTTTCGGGGCAGCGGCTTGATGGGTGGCGCGGCCGCGGGGAGGCTCGCCACGCGCATGACGTAGGCGCCGATCTGGAGCCGATCCCCGTCCTGGAGCCAGGCCGCGCCCAGCAGGGGCTGGCCATTGAGCCAGGTCCCGGCCATCCCCAGGGCCTGGACCATCCACTGCCCCTGCTCGAGGCGCACCACCGCGTGGTGGGCCGCAATGCCCGGACCCTGCAGGACCAGGCCGTTGTCCGGTGCGGCACCCAGGGTCAAGGGATCAGAGAGGGCCACCTGGGTCCCGTGGCCCTCGAAGATCAGCATGGCCGAACCCCACATGGTCACCTCTGGATTCTGTAATTTAAAGTGACCGCAGAGCTCGCCGTAGGCTGTCGGAACGGCTTGCTGCCCGCTGGGGATCCCACGAATCTCGTACGAAAGCGGCCAAAGTCGCGTTATACCCAATCCCAACTTTGGCCTTTGCCCCGGGGGCAGGGAGGATTTCAGCTTTGAAATCCTTAGAACCGAACCGTTTGACAATGTTCAACAGTTCACGCTTGGGGTCCGGGAGTCCGTCCGGGTTCTCCGGAAAGTGAGCCACCCCTATACCAAAGAAATGTGAGCATCCTGCCCGATCCGCCAGCAACCATGATTCGACTGTTTTCACAGCCACACGAAACCTCATCTCCTCAGGGAGTCGCCGATTCTTGAGCCAATCCCGTCTCAATTCGGGCGCGCAGGGAACGCTGTCAAGATCGGTTAAGAGGAAAACGGGTACTGTTCGGGCTGTTCGGATCAAACCTTCCAGTTTCCTTTTCAAATAGCCAAAGCCATTTTCACGCATGCGCACCGTAATAGTCCACGAGGAGCATCGAACCAGCCGTTCGACCACCGCCTCGCTGAGCTCATCTTCGGTGGCGATAAGTAAATTCATGATCAGCCCCGCCCCAGGCGCTCAATTCCATCTGGCCGTGTTTGAGGGAGTATGACATCTGCGACTGTCAAGCCTGCTTCCAGCCCTGCAGCCTCCTCCATGTTGATTACACGAGCAGATGTGCCTTCCTGCCCTGGTTCAAGGATTACGATTCCATTGCCATCGATACCTGGGTTCCTTAGCATGGCTTCACTGTGGGTGCTGATGATGATCTGCCTTCTGTTTCGATTCGAACGCAGCACCCGTTCAATCATCACTGGGATCTGTTCGACGATCGAAAGATGTAGTGAAAGCTCAGGCTCTTCTAGTAGTAGTAAGGTTTCGCCCTCTAGTAGTGACCATAGCAATCCCACCAACCTGAGCGTCCCATCTGAAAAGTGCTCCTCCCGCTGCCAACCTGCGCGGGGACGATGATGCTCATAAAACGCCTCCAAATGAGGCCTCCCATTTACATCATCTGTTTTAAATCGTAAGTCACTAAAATGTGGTACCGCAACAGAAAGAGCAGAATTGATTTTTTTAAGTCTGGCATCTCGCGTCTTCTGAGGAGTTCTCGCAATTCGCTCCATAAAACCTTGACCAAATGGATCTTCTTCTAATTTTTGTCCCCCAATTTTTTCCCCGTATTTCAACAGCTGAGGAACTAAATGTAAATATGTTAAATTGCTAAAAAAATCAGAAATTGGTCTAAATTCAGCATTGGCTTGAATTTGCTCCATATCTGTTTGTGTTAGACGCCTTGTATCTTTTTCGTCAGAAGGAGACGGTCGTGCAAGTATTTTTTTCTTACCGTTCCATACTTCTTCTTTTGAGACAAGAATTCTTTGGGCACCTTTTCCTTCTGGCTTGAATCCAAGCACGTACCTCCATTGTGTAGAATCCGTATCAAACCCATCCGATAGACCGACTTCGATAAGGACTTCTGTGTCCTTCCTGGCATGAAGGCATCGTAGCAAGGCAATTCCACCTCGATCCTTCACCGCCTTTTGAAGTCCACCCCCTGTTGGCTTGCTGATGTCCCTCAGGAAACGAAGTGCATCCAAGAAGTTCGACTTTCCCGATGCGTTTGGGCCAATTAGATACGTCCGAAGACCAAGTTGAACATCAATTTTTTTAAAATTCCGCCAATTCTTCAGCACGAGGTGGGTTACATGCATGGGGCCCTCGGTAGCTTGGGTTGCTCGATCACGGGTTTGGCATTTCGCTTCTCATGATGGGTTCCTCCGGGACCGCGGTCCAGCTGGATCCTGGGACGAAGATCTCCTGCGTGAGGGAACCCTCCGACTATCTGACCGAAAACCAGATCAGGATACCCGACCCTCCCCTACACCGCCGGCGGCACCGAATCCACCCACGCCTGGGGCGGCAACTCCGCGGGCAAGGGGTCGCCCACCCCCGGCTGGGTCTTCCAGCGCCGGTGCATCCAGAACCACCAGCGGGGGTCCCTGCGGATCTGGGCATCGATGCAACGGGTGATCATCTGGGTGGCCACCCACACGTCCTGGTCCATGTGCCCGGTGCGGGGGGCCTTGAAGGGCGGGTCGATGCGAATGTGGAGAACTCCCTTTTCGTCGGGCCAACTGAAGATGGGGAGGATGGGCACGTCGTACTTCACCGCCAGGAGGCCGGCGGAGGGGTGGGTGGAGGCCCAGCGCCCCAGGAACTTCACGAAGACGCCCACGGTCAGGGCGTCCTGGTCCAGGAAGAAGCCCACGCCGCCCTTCTGCCGGAGCACCTTCAGGCTGTCCCGCATGGCCCCCGCCTTGGTGAGCATCTTGTTGCCGAAGCGGCTGCGCACCCCCGTCAGGAAGGGATCCAGCAGGGGGTTGTCCAGTTCCCGCCCGATCACATGGAGGAGCTTGCCATGGATGGCATGCACGAGCCCCATGGCCTCCCAGTTGCCGTAGTGGCCGCTGAAGCCCACGAAACCCTTGCCCTCCGCCACGGCGGCGTCCCAGTTCTCCAGCCCCGTGATGGTGGTGTGCTTCAGCAGGTCCTGGGCCGACATGCGCATGGTCTTCAGGGTGATGAACAAGATGGAGCCGAAGTGGGCGAAGCAGGCCTTGGAGTTGGCCACGATCTGCGCCTCCGTGAGCCCCAGGTCCGAGTCCCGCATGCCCCGGGCCGCGATGCGCCGATGCTTGGTGTCCACCAGGTAGAAGAGCCGACCGAGCATCCGACCCACCCGCAGGGCCCCGTTCCAGGTGAGGCATCCCACCAGGGCCAGGGCGACCCTGAAGGCGGCATATTCAATGCGATGGCGAGGGGTGATGGGCTTGGACATGGCAGGAACCGGGATGGACCGAAAGGGCCATTCTAGGGCCAAATGCGGCCTATCTGGGTTTTGGAACCCGCGCCATGCCAGCCATGACCGCCCCTGGCGCAGGGCGAGGGGGACCATTCGAGCCGCGGCCTTCAGGATGAGCCTGAGGCTGAGGTCCCAGGGGTGCGAAGGCGCGATTGACCCTGGTCAGGGGAGAATACCTAGTATCATGATGCCTTCCCCCGGAGGCCCCATGCTTCGCGCCATCCTTCCCCTGCTCATCGTGGCGGCCCCCTTGGCGGCCCAGGAACTGGAAAAGCAGCCCCTGCTGCCCTGGAACCGCTTCCGTGCCGTGGTGAACGAGGTCTCCGGCGATCGCGCCCTGAACTGCCTCAAGGACATGATTCCCTACATGCGGGTCCGGGACCGCAAGGAGCTGGCGGTGGGGCCCTACCGAGAGACGGAGGTCCTGGCGCGGTGGGCCCGGGAGGCGGGCTTCAGCGAGGTGAAGGTGGAGTCCATTCCCGAGTCCGGCTCGGGCCGACGGGGCGGTGGCAATTGGAGCCCCACCCGCGCCGAGCTCTGGCTGGCGGGCCCGAATCCCGTGAAGCTCTACGATGCCTTCGACATGGCCCTCTCCGTGGCCAGCCGCAGCGAAAACGGCGATATCACCGCGGAACTGGTGGCCGTGGGCCGGGGCGACCGTCCCGAGCACTACGCGGGCAAGGAGGTGGCGGGGAAAATCGTCGTGGGCACGGGCAGCCTGGGGCAGATGCAGCGTCTGGCCGTGCTCGAACGGGGTGCCCTGGGCGTCCTGAGCGCCAGTTCCAGCCACCCCGAACTGGATCCCCTCCAGCAGGGTTCCCAGGGGTTGGGCACGGCGCCCGAAGGCAAGAAGCCCGGCTTCGGCTGGTCCATTTCCACCACCCTGGCCCGGGATCTCTCGGAGCGCCTGGCCCGGGGGGAAAAGCTCAGCATCCGCTCCGTGATCGAAGGGGAGACCTTCCCCAGTCGCTCCGAATGGGTCTACGCCCGCCTGGACGGGGACGGCAGCACGAACCAGGACCTGCTGGTGACGGGCCACCTCTACGAGGGCATCACCAAGATGGGCGTCAACGATGACGCCAGCGGCTGCGCCGTCGGGCTGGAAATGGGACGTGCCCTGGCCCGGCTGGTGAAGGAGGGGGCGCTACCGAAGCTCAAGCGCACCGTCCACTTCCTGTGGGTCCCGGAAATCAGCGGCAGCATGGCCTGGCTGCAGAAGAACCCCGACATCGGCAAGCGGCTCATCGCCAACCTTAACTTCGACATGGAGGGCATCGCCCTGGCCTCCAACGCCAGTTTCTGGACCCTCCACCGCACCCCGGACACCCGCCCCAGCTTCCTCAACGATGTGGCGGAGAACCTCATGCAGGTGGCCGCCGCCGCCAACCGCGAGCCCATCGAGGGCGGCCAGTGGACCCTGCCCATCCTCAGCCCCAATGGCACCAAGGATCCCTTCCACATCCAGATCAGCAAGTACTTCGGCTCCAGCGACCACATCGTCTTCCTGGGGGCGGGCATCCCCTCGGTCATGTTCATCACCTGGCCCGACCCCTACTACCACACGAGCCATGACACCACCGAGCGCCAGGACCCCACCCAGCTCAAGCGGGTGGGGGTGGTGGGCGCCGCGACCCTCAGTGTCCTCGGCAGCGCCGGCGACCCCGAGGCCCTGGCCATCGCCGCCGACAGCCTAGGGCGGGGGCTCGGCCGGGTGAGCCAGGCCCAGCGCAAGGGCCTGGGCTACCTGACAAACCTTCAGGACGCCGCGGGCTTCGCCACGGCCCACAAGGAGGCCCGGAATGCCGTGCGCCACCAGATCGAGGTGGAGAAGGCCGTCCTCAAGTCCACGGGCACGCTCATGAAGGATGGGGGAACCAGCCTGGTACCCCTGGTCCAGAGTCTGGACGCCCGGGCCACGGCCCTCCAGACCGAGGTGGACGCCTACGCCCGCCTGACCGCCGTGCGTCTGGGCGCGACCTACGCCGTGCCGGTGGTCACGGACCTGGAGAAGAAGGCCGCCAAGCTCGTGGTGGAACGCATCCCCCGGGAAGGTGGCCGCGGCTCCTTCTTCGGTGGCGGCGCCCCCAACCTCCCGCGGCTTCCCGGGGGCATGTCCGGGGAATTCAACAACCTTGCGGACCAGAAGCGCACCGTGCTGGACATCCGCAACTTCCTATCCGGGGAATTCCAGCCCGTCCCGCTGGAGCAGGTCATGGCCTATGCGGAAGCCCTGGAGAAGGCGGGCCAGGTGAAGCTGGTCCCCCTCACCCGGTGATCACCGCCAGCCCTTCACCAGATAAAGGTCGGTGTTCAGCACCCGCTCCGTGGTGGTGACGAAGGTCTTACCATCCGGGGTCACGCAGAGGTTGCGCAGCCGCGTGGCATCTCCGGCGGGGTTCGACAGAATACGCCCGGAGCCGACCTTGCCGGTACCAAGGTCCAGGACCGCGACCTTGGGGGGAAGCAGCTCCAGATTGGCCAGATAGATCTGGTTTCCTGACCACTGCACAGGCACCAGGTTCCCATGGAGGTCCGCGAGCTTCCGCGACACCCCTCCCCCCAGGGGAATGAGCGCCAGGGAGCCATCGTCCAGGGGCCCCAGGGCCAGGTGCTGCCCGCCGGGGGCCACCAGGGCGTAGGCATCGGGGGTGGAGGGATGAAGGATCTCCGTCATGGCCCCGCTGCGCAGATCCAATTGGAAGAGCTGGAAGGCGGCGCTCCCCTCCCGGGCCCCTCCCAGGACGATGCGGTCCTCGCCCGCAAAGAGGGCCCACTGGGCGCGAATGCCCTGGGTGGAAAGGCGACGGGTCTCCCCGGCCCCCGTGGGCATGAGGAGCAGGTCCTCGGGATGGCCGATGATCTTGGCCAGGGCCCACTTGCCATCGGGGCTGAGGCTGAGGGGGTCCCCATCCCCCAGGCGCACGGCAGCCTCGTCCTTCAGTTTCCAGAAATAGGCTCCCCCGGGACCGGCCCCCTCCAGCGTCTCGGCGAAGAGCACGGCCCGGCCATCCCTGGTCACATCCGCCACCATGGTGGATTGCAGCCATGAAAGATCCCGCAGCCCCTGGGGCCCCTCCAGGGTCATGGCCAGGCGGGTCAGGGAATGGCGCACCAGGAGTTGCCCCGTGGACGACATGTCCATGAGGGCCAGCTTGCCCTGCACGGAATGGAGCAGCCTCTGGCGCCCAGAGAGGCTCACGGCCCGCAGTTCCCGGCTGTCCTGGGCACCACGCACCACGGTGAGCAGTTCGTCCCCCGTCGGAGACCACATCAGGGTGTCGGCCTTGGCGTGGAGCAGCGTCCTCGGTTTCCCCTTCAGATCCAGGACTTTCAACGTGGCCTTGAGGAGCCCCGCGTGTTCGATGAAGGCCACCAGGTCCCCCCGGGGGGAGACTTTCACCTGGTCCACATAGCCCAGGGCAGGGATCTCGTACAAGGGCGTACCGATGGGGTACTCGATGCGCTGACGGCCCTGGGCCTGATGGCGGATGACCGCGAGCCGCTGGCCATCGGGGGACCAGTCCGCCCACTTCACCCCCTCCAGGACCTCCCGGGGCATGCCCCCGGTGATGGCCGCCCGGCAGAGCACGAGGCTCCCATCGGTCTCCCGGGGCACCAGGAGGGCCATTTCCCCCTGGGACGAAATGGCGAGAAGGCGGGTTCCTTCGGGAAGGTTCAGGGCCTGGGCCCCCAGGCCATCGATGCGCCCCAGGAAAAGCCGACTGGGTCGGCCCGCCAGCCCC
>CAZPUI010000037.1:0-16349 GCA_964589695.1 uncultured Solibacteraceae bacterium
CAAGCAGGCGGGCACCCACTTCAAAGGCCCCAGGGGGGACTCACCCCGGCTCTCCCAGACCGACCACCGGGTACCGTAAGCGGGGCTGAAGCCCCGGCGGGGGACCATCCAGGACCGCACCCACACCCGGATGCTCCGGGCCGAAGAGGCGGTGGTGGCCTTCATCCGGGACCTGGAGGCCGCGAAGAAGGCCGGCCTCGAGGAGGCCAAGCTCAAGGACTGTTTCGAATTCCAGCGCAAGGCCCAGTGGCGGGTGGACTACATCAACGCCGAAAACTCCATGGGCTTCCACGCTCCCCAGGAGGCCGCCCGCATTCTGGGTGAAGCCATCGACTTCGCCCGCCAGGGCCAACTGGAACTGCGCCGACTGGTGGACCCCGCCAAGCTGCCCACCGTGGCGAAGAAGCAGCCTGGTTCGGGGAAAGGCCCGGGGGCCGTTTCCCGAAAGGGGAGACCCGAATTCCAGCGACAATGGAACCCACCTGCAGGTTTCATCAAGGGGGTTCTGATGGATGGTTTCCCTGGCGCGCGTTGGTGGAAGTTCGATTTCCATACCCACACAAAATGCTCTTCGGATTTCATGCAGGGTCGCCCCCAGGCGGACAAGGATGGCTTTTCTCACCGGGATTGGCTCCAGGCTTGTATGGATGCGGAACTCGACTGCGTGGTGGTGACTGACCACAACGGAGGCGGTGCCATCGATGCGTTGAAAGCGGAATATCGCCGCATGCAGGAAGCCGGGGCAGCAGAAGCCAGGTCACTGGTCATCTTTCCGGGAGTCGAGCTTTCCTCGAGCTGTGGAATCCACATCCTTGGCATTCTCGATCCATGCCAGGGCAGTACGGAGGTGGCATCCCTCACCGGGGCCTGCGGTTACCATGCGGTGTACGGCGAAAGCAAGACCAGCACCGACAAGACTCCCGTTGAGATCGTCACGATCATCGAGGAGAAGTATCACGGCGTGGCTGTCCTGGCGCATGTGGATGCTGCGAAGGGGTTTTGGGAAATGCCGCCCCAGGATGGCAAACATCTCCTGGCGAGAGATCACCTGTTGGCCGTAGAACAACGGAGTTTCGGGGAACCTCCGCCGAACTGGGTTTCTGACCAGAAACCACGATTCACCCACTTGGCCGGTTCAGACTGTCATTTCAAGGACGCACAAGATGTTCCAGGCAAGCGCTTCACCTGGATCAAGATGGGCCAACCCTCCATCGAAGGCTTACGCATAGCGCTTCTCGATGGGGATGGGGTTTCGGTCTGGCATTCGGGAAACCCCGAGGTTCCTGATCAGCCCAACAAGACGCCCACGAGTTACCTGGAGAGTCTGGAAGTACAGGGGACCGCGCTCATGGGAAGGAAGGAGCTCGAGGTCTTCCATTTCAATCCATGGATGAACGCCGTCATTGGTGGGCGCGGGACCGGCAAGTCGTCCCTGGTGCATTTCCTTCGCCGCCTGTTGGACCAGGACGACGCCCTAGGACCACTCCCCACCAAGGACCACGAGAGCATGCTCCGCAAGGTTTTCGAGGAGTTCATGCAGGAACCCAAAAAAAAGGAGGACAAGGGCATTCTCAAGCCCGATACCCGCCTTTGCCTGACGCTGCGCCATGGGGGGCACCGGTTTCGCATCATCTGGGCGCAGGATGGCACCCGGCGGGTGGAGTTGGAGGAGAGCCCTGGCACCTGGCGACCCTCCGACTCCCAGGAGGTCAGGAAACGCTTCAGGCCCCAACTGTTCAGCCAGGGTCAGGTGGCAGAACTTGCGGAGAAGGGCCAGAGCCTCCTCGATCACCTGGATGGAGAGGCGGTCAGGGATACCGTCAAGCAGGCCTTCCGGGAAGCCCAGGATGCCGTCAAGGCGATCCTTGTGCGGAGGCGAGCCCTGGAGCACAAGGCCTCGGAACGCGAAGCCCTGCTGGCTCAGTACGAAGATACAAAACTGAAGTTGGCCCGGTTTGAAACCCCGCGCAATACGGAAGTGCTGACGGAATTCAAGAAGCGCCAGCGCCAGGGGGCCGAAATTCAGAAGCAATGTGAGGACGCGGCGAAGCACGTTGATGCAATGGTTCTGCTGGCCGACAGCTTGGTGCAGGCAGACCTGCCCGAGGGGCTCTTCAACCCAGACCTTGGGGAAGACCGAGACGTCATCGCCCTTCAGGGCAAATTACGAGAAGCCGTTCTGAATGCTAAGGCAATGGTGGTAGCCGCCAAGGAGACCATCGGGACCGCCGCAAAGGCCTTAAAAGAAGGCTCCCAACTGGGGGCATGGGGAAAGGCCCGGGAGGCCGCAGGTGATAAATATATAAAGCTGTCCAATGAGCTCAAGGGCACGGGCATCCAGGATCCCAGTGAATACGGGCGCCTCGTCCAGGACCGCCAGCGGATCGAGGACGGAATCAAGGCTTTCGACGCCCTCCATGCGAAAGTCAAGACCCTTGACACTGAGATGAAGCTGGCCAAGGCACGCCTCTCCACCGCGAGATTGGAGGTATCCCGGCATCGGGAGGCCTTCCTCGAACAAACCCTCGGGGAGAATCAATTCATCCGGATCGAGGTGGAACCCCTTGGCCGGAGTGAGGAGTTGCTTGAAGCGGCGCTGCGTAAGGTTCTCGGCATCCCGGGAGAGGCCCACGCGCCGCAGATTCTTCAGGAGGATGACGGGAAAAAGGTTGGTGCGGTATCGGACATCCTTCAGGGACTACCTCCCGACCCGCAACTGGCGGTAAACACGATCGAGGCGAGGATCCAGCGTTTCAAGGACAAGGTAATGAAAGCAGGCGCCGGCGAGAGAGTCTTCGCGGGCCGCCTCGATGAGGCCATTCGGAAGCAAGCGCAGGCGAAGCCCGAATTCCTCGACGACGTGCAGGTCTGGTATCCCGAAGACACACTCAAGGTGCGATACAGTCCTGAAGGCAAGGGCGGGAACTGGAAACCCATCGTCCAGGCCTCCAAGGGGCAGAAGTCTTCGGCGTTGTTGGCCTTCCTCCTCAGCCATGGGACCGAGCCGCTGGTCCTGGACCAGCCCGAGGATGATCTCGACAATCACCTAATCTTCAGCCTGGTGGTCCGCCAGCTACAACGTCTCAAGGCGCAACGCCAAGTCATCGTGGTGACCCACAACGCCAATATCGTTGTGAATGGAGATTCCGAATACATTCACGTCATGGCATACGAAGGGGGACAGTGCAAAGCCAGGCAGAGTGGGTGTCTCCAGGAGACGGCCATCCGGCAGGAGATCTGTGAAGTCATGGAGGGCGGCCTCGACGCCTTCAAACTCCGGTACCGGCGAATGAACCCGGAGCGTGTGTGATGTTGGACAGCCCAAAAGAACTGCTCGATAAGATCCGGTTGGGAGAAGACTCCATCCTGGAGATGAAGGAAGTGCGTTTTGCCGGAGAGAAAGTGGTGGGTCCCCACCGGGACTCACTGGCCGATGAGCTTGCGGCCTTTGCGAATGGACGTGGTGGTGTTTGTCTTCTCGGGGTGGATGATGGAACCAAGGACATTCTTGGCATCCCCGTGGAGCGCCTGGACAGGGTCGAGACCTTTGTTCGAGAACTGGTCCAGGACACCATCAAACCACCCCCCATCGTGTTGCTTGAACGGATGTGGCTGCCCGACCTGACGGGGGTTGACCAGGCTGTCCTCAAGGTAGAAATCCCGAAGAGTCTATTTGTTCACCAGAGCCCCGGCGGGTATTTGCACCGCGTTGGCAGCTCGAAACGCGTGATGAGCCCAGACTATCTGGCGCGCCTCTTTCAGCAACGGAGTCAAACCCGTTTGATCCGCTTTGATGAACAGACGGTGACACGGGCATCCTTGGGGGATTTGGATACCAATCTGGTGAATCGATTCAGGACTCAGCGCACCAGGGACGAGGAAGAGGACTTCCTCGGAAAGCTGGCCATGGCTCGTCAGGATGATGGGTTGACGTGGTTTCCAACGGTTTCGGGCATCTTGATGGCCACGCGGGAACCCAGGACCTGGATTCCCAACGCCTTCATCCAGGCTGTGGCCTATGCGGGAACGGGGGCTGTGCCCGAGAACGGTTCGACACCCTATCAGATCGACGCCAAGGACATTTCAGGCCCACTTGACGATCAAGTCATTGAAGCCTGTCGATTTGTTCAGCGGAATATGCGCGTGGCGGCGACCAAGGACGTCGGACGCAGGGATATCCCCCAGTTCGATATGACGGCCGTGTTTGAAGCGGTCGTGAATGCAGTAGCCCACCGCGACTACAGCATTCACGGTGCAAAAATCCGCCTGCGCATGTTCTCAAATCGCCTGGAGCTCTTTTCCCCAGGCCAGCTTCCCAACACCATGACTCCGGCCAGCCTTCCCTTCCGGCAGGCGGCTCGCAACGAGGTACTGACGAGCCTCCTCGCCAAATGCCCTGTTCCGGACGATCTAGATTGGCTTCAGACAGGGCGAAGAACCCTGATGGACAAGCGCGGCGAAGGTGTCCAGATCATCCTGGATCGAAGTGAACGACTCTCCGGAAGGGTGCCCGAGTATCACGTTCTTGACGAAAGCGAGCTCCTGCTGACGATCTACGGCGGCCTGGGGGAAGGGGAGGGGTTAAGGGTCCAATAGCAGTTTGGTTGATTTAGGTAGGTTGTTGCCGCTCATCTAACTTCACGATTGCATTCGTCTCCCATGGCAAGCCTTTCGGGCGCAATGGACAGCCCACTCTGATCAAATGGGGTCAGGAATGGCTCGTCGGGTCCTGGAGTTCAGCGCCAGAGTCAGGGAATGCCGGGGGCTCCTGGCTGGAGGCAACCAACCCGGAACGTAGGGATGCATCGGCGGGATTCCACTCCTCCACCCACTTCCGCAGTGCGTCCGAATGGTTCAGGGCCTCCAGGGCATCGGCTTCGACCCAGCCGACCTCTGCGGGATCCTGGGCGCGAACCCGGCACCGTGGGGGCAGATCCCTGTCGCGCGCCCTCTCCTCTAGAATCTCCACCCTGGCCCCCTTGGCCAGCACGCCAGGTGAGGTGGTGTTCAACCCGGGATCACACCAGAGCTTCGTCCCGTCCTTGCAGACCTTGAAGGCGCGGTGGAGCAGGGGGACGAGCCGAACAAGGTGCTGCAGGAACAGGTTTTCGCCATGGGGGAAATTGTCCCACTTTGGCATCATGCGCACCTGGCCCCGGCGGGGCTGGTGGCCCTGGAGATCCCGTTTGAAGAGATCCTGGGCCTGGGAATCGCCATAGAAGAAGCCGTCGTCCCAGATCAGGTCGTCCACCAGGGAGCACCACACCGCCTCTTCCCGGGGGGTATAGAGGCGCACCCCTTCCCGGTGGAAGAGCTCCTCCTGGCCATGGTGCGGCAGCAGGAAGGGCTTGTCCCGGATGGGTTCATCCTGGAATGCCTCCTGGATCCAATAGCCATGAACCAGGCGCACCGGGGCCTCCAGCCAAGTCCAGAATTCCTGGGGCACAGGCCGGGTGGGTCTGGCCTTGGAGGAGCCGCCACCGCAGGGGGACGCCGAGGGCTTGATCTTGAACTTGTCGTTGCTGGCCACAAACACCAGCCGGGGCAGGCGGGTGAAACGGGTCAGACCCTTGTCCGTTCCGTAGATCTTGGAAAGGCTCGCCACCGCCGCCGACAGGGCCAACTGCCCCATGCTGTGCTTGAACTCCACCACTTCCTGCTCGCCCTCCCCGCGCACCTCGATCCCGTTCACCCCCATGAGGATCAGGTCCACCATGGGATCCTTGCGCACGTCCGATGGCGGGCCGGGATGGGTGTTGCCGCCATCCCAGGTGCGGTGCAGCAGGTTGCCCACGGCCGCCAGATCCGTGATGCGGATGAGGTTGGTGAACCCATGGCGGGCCAGAGCGTCCACGTAGTTGTAGCCGTCCTGGAAACCCAATTCCTCGCTGGTCTCGGAGGCGTTCTTCGGCTCCCCCGAGCAGACGAAGATCCGGAAGTGGTCCGCACCCATGCGTTCCAGCCGCTGGAGGTGGAAGGGCCGCTGGAAATCCAGGCCGGGCGAGGGAATGGGGTCTTCCAGTCGATCGATGAAGCCATCGCTTCCGCTCAGGCCCCAGTTCTCATGTTCCAGGAGGTACTGCTCCAGCAGCCACTTGAGCACCTCGTCCCGGAAGCCGCAGAGCGCCTTGATCACCAGTTCGCTGTAGCCATAGAGCAGGATGGTGATGGGTCGCTTCCGCGGCCAAGGGTGCGCCCCTGCGCCCTGCTCCGCCGGAGGGGCACCCTTCTGCGAAGGCCCTTGCTTCAGAAACCAGCTCATATACTGCTTCCCCGCCATGCGGACCCGCTGCCGCACCCGCTTCCGGTCCCTCAGCTGCTTGCTGATGTAGGCCACCAGCGGGTCCTTGGCGAGCGGCTTGCACGGGTCCACCGGGGTGTCCGGAGCCTTCCCGGGTTCCGCCCCAGGCGTCGGGGGCTCCCAGCGACGCCCCTGCACGGTTCCCCCGGGGACATCGTAGGGAGGTAGGCTCCCGCCCCACTCCTTGAGCCCCACCGGGGAATGCTCGTCGTACTCCCGTTGTTTGATCAGGGCCTCGGAGGCCTCCAGGTTGCCCTCCAACTCCTCCACCAGCCCGGACAGGGATAGGTGGCAGGGCCGTTGTTTCAGAACATCCGACTTGAGTCCCACCAGGAATTCGCGCACCTTCTTGCGCTGGTCCAGTTGCTCCCCGGGCTTGGGAGGCATTAGGGAAACACACCCCGATTCATCCAGGTCCAGAATGTCCGCCACGGTGCGGAGCATCAGTTCCGCCAGCCGGGAGGAGCTGGGATTGGCCATGAAGTCCGGACTGTTGACGATCACCTTGAGGTCGCGCAGCACCTGCTTGTCCAGGTGCATGGCCGCTTCCTCCCGCTCCACGGTGAGGTAGTAGGCCACCTCCCCCTTGAAGAGTTCGTTCTTGATGCGGCTCAGGTTTTTGTCCACATCCCTGGCCACCAGGTCATGGATGCGGCGGATTCCCTTCGTGTTCACGCCCTGACGGCGCAGGTCCTGCTCCTGGGAGGGGTTGGGCTTCTTGAACTGCAGGACGATCCGGTGCTTCTCCGCATCGATGTGGATGCCACTCACGAACCGGCTCTTGATCCAGTGGATCTTGGTGGCCACCGGCACGTTGTACGCCAGACAGATGGCATAGGCATCCGAGGGGGCCCGGCTGGCATCGATGTGGAGGGCGTCCGCCAGGCACAGGTAGGCCGCGATGAGCCGCACCCGAACCTCGTGTCCCCCCACATTCTGCTGTTCCAAGGCTTCCTCGATGCGGTCCCCATGGAGCCGGGCCAGGAGCCCCAGAATGGGCGCATCCACCTCCTCGGTGATGCCGCACCGGGCAGGGTTGTTGACGATGAAATCTTCGCTTCGCTCGTGGTGGCGGCTTCGGATCTGTTCCATGGAGGGTGAGCTGCCATCGCCATCCAGGAGCCCGGCGATCATGCCCAGATCGTGGAGCCACGCACTGGCCAGGAGCAAGTAGCGTTCGTACTCCCGGAGCTTCTTGAACCGCGCACCGGGAATCAGACGGTGGATGAGGTCCTCGACCCCCTGGCAGTGGCTGTGGGAGTGGGGTGTGAAACCTGGCAGCTGGGGCAGACGCTTGTGTTCGTCATAGAGCTTGTGCACGGACTTCCGGATGTTGTCCAGGCGCCGCTCCAGCTCCGTGGGCAGCCATTCCTTCCGGTAGGCCCGCTCCTTCTTGTCCGCCTCGTCCGCATCGTGCATCTCCGGACGCTCCTCCCGGGCCTTCGGCCGTGCTTCCTCCGACTCTGCCCGTCGCTTGGGTTGCTCGTCTTCGGGATCCCGCGTCGTGGTCTCAGTCGTCATCGTCCACCTCCCGCCACCTGAGTCCTCAGGGACCCTGTACATGGGGCAAGCCTGCGCTGAACGGCTTTTCACAGGGGTGTTTTTTTTGCCGACTTTCCACTCTGTCGCGAAGGGCACCCTTGGGGAGGGTTCGTACCGGATCCATTCTTGAGCAGATCGTCAACATGGTACCTCGCGGCCACCCATGCCCTCACCGGCTCGCAGGCCGTTCCCATGGCCCCAAGACGCGCAGAACAAGCAAAGCTGGGGATGTGCAGGTGGTGCTTCTGCGGCGCGCCCTCGCGATCCCCCCAAGGCGCTTCAGGATTGAACAATGTTTTAAGCTGTTCAGGGGCCTCAAGAGCGCGTGGCCTTCGAAGGTGGGGCGACGGCACGATTTTTCACAGCGAGGGAGGTGGGGTTTTGAATCCACCCGTCGGTCGCCTTCCGATATCGTGGGAGCAAATCCCCAGTCAGGAAGTCCCTTCCCCGCGCTCAACCGGCATCAAGGTGCCTTCGAAGGAGTCCCCATGTTGACCCACCTCCCCACCCCATCCTGGTTGCGCCTTGGTTTGACCCTGGCCTTGGTCGCCCTCCCGGCCTGGCCCCAGCGCGCGCGCGCTTCAAGCAGCCGCTCCACCACCCGAAGCACAACCTCGCGGCCCGCGCCCTCGGCGCGCCCCTCGTCGGTTCCCAAACCCACCCCACCCAGGGCCGCCCCGGCCCCTTCGGCGGCACCCAAGGCCGTCCCAGCACCTTCTGGTCAACCGCCCAAGGCGACCAAGCCCCAGACCACCACCCGCACCCAAACCACCACGCGGTCCGCAACCCGTCGCCCCTTGGGTGCCACCTCCAGAACCCTGTATGTGGGGGATTTGGCGGGCAAGGTGTACCACCTCCGAACCTGCCCCGTGGGTCCAGGCCGCGGCATCGGAGGCAAGCCCCTGGCCAGTTCCGAGGCCGCCCGAAGGGCTGGCTACAAGCCCTGCCCCACCTGCAAGCCAAAGTAGCCATCCCAACCTAGGACACTGGTCGATATTTACCTTGGGACAGTCATTCCAGGCATAGCCCATCTAATACAAAAAATAAACCAAGAAACGAGCATTGACATAGGTCACAACAATCCGTATCGTTCTCTTAAAGCTCAGATCTGATATTTCACATTTTCTATTTTTAACCTTTCCGGCGACACATCTCATGCCAAAGGCGTGGGAGGTGCCACTGCGTCACGGGCGGTCCGCCCTGCGCCGCCGGAATGGACTTCGCGCCACCTCCCCCTCAAACCAGCGGAGCGAAGCACGGGCGATCCACACGGATCGCTCCTTTTCGATCCACCCCTCCCCGCCAACCCCATCGGGGTGACGCGCGGGGGCTCCTGCTTGACCAACCTTCCAAAAACCTAGGGTCTTGGCGTCTGCGCCCCTGGAAACCGGGAGAGGTTGGGGGGCCTCGCCCTGGCCGAAGGGCGAGGTCCGAGGAGGGCTTTCCATCACTCAGCCACCACCACCATCTAACAGTGAATTAACCATCACGGAGGATCAATATGCTGGTTCAAAGGGCCCTCAGGGTGTTCATCGCGCTATGCGCAACCACCCTTCCCATGTCCGCAACCCACGGCACGGCCAAACCTCAGGACAACGAGGAACAGGCCAGGTTGAGCAGGCTCCGGAGCCCGCTTCCCCCTCCCCAGGCCATCCCCGCCATGCGTTCGGAAATACGCTACAAGATCACCCCCGATCAGATGCGCCCCCGACCCGCGGATTTGACCCGGGAAGGGAAACGCTCCAAGCCGAACAAGCTTGCCGAGCTCGGGGCCGCTGCGGCCGCGGTTGCCGCCTGCGACACCACGAAATACGCATCCTTGAGCGGCAGCGCCCTGGCCCAGTACATCCAGGACGCGGGCCCCGACTGTGCCAACACCATGTTTGTGGGGAACGCCACCTCCTTTGCCGCCTTCACCAAAACCAAGATGATCGAGGTGGCCAACGCCACCGCGACCCTTGCCCGCACCTACACGGGCAGTGATCCGAACCAGGGCCTCGAGGCGCTCTACCTTTGGCTGCGCGCGGGCTACTATGTGGCCTATTACAATTCCACCAATGTGCCCTGGTACAACCCCACCACTGATGTCTTTGATGCCCAGGTTGTTGCGGCCACCCGAAGCGCCATCGATGCACTGGTGAACAGTGGGTATTTCTATACCAACAGCGATGCCAACGGAAAGGTCATCACCGAAGCCATCACCTTGATGGACAGCTCTGGATCCAACACGTATTACCTGGGTGTGGTCAAAGAGTGGTTGTCGAGATGGAATTCATCCTACGCCACAAGTTGGAATATGCGGGCGGGTGTCAATACGATTTTCACGGTGCTCTTCCGTGGACACTGGAAGACGGATTTCCAGACGGCGGTGGCCAGCGATACCACCCTGATCAGTCGCCTCAGCGCCTTTGTGGATATGACATGGATGCTGAACACTGACGCTGAATTCATGATCACCAACGCCACACGGGAATTAACCCGTTTCCTGCAATATAAAACTGCACCAATCTATGGATCCGTCAGTTCGAAGGCCAAAAACATCCTGGCAAGCTATCCCCTCACCCACCCGCTGTACGTCGCCACGGCGGGAAATGTTAATTACTACGATGATTGCAACCTCTATGGAACCTGCACCTTCGAAAAGGATCTGGAAGCGGCGGTCCTTGGCAATCAATTCACCTGCAGTCCCACGTACAAGATGCGTGCCCAGAGCATGACGAGCAGCCAGTTCACGGCGGCCTGCAGCTCGCTTTCGGCCCAGGAGACCTATTTCCACACCACCTTCAACACCACCAACAAACCCGTAGGCTCCGACAACAACACCTCCCTGGAGGTGGCCGTCTTCAACAGCTCCAACGACTACCAGCAGTATGCGGGTGTCATTTTTGGCATCGACACCAACAATGGAGGCATGTATCTGGAGGGCGATCCTGCCACCCCGGGCAACCAGGCCAGGTTCATCTGCTACCGCGCGGAATGGGCACCCAGTTTCAGCATCTGGAATCTGGAGCACGAATGTGTGCATTACCTCGATGGCCGTTACACCATGAAAGGAAGTTTCGGCGACTACAGGGTCGATACCCACAAAACCGTGTGGTGGATCGAAGGGGTGGCGGAATACATTTCCAAGAAGAATTGCAATGAGGACGCCATCAATGCCGCCCGAAGCAAGGCCTACAGCCTGAGCACCATTTTCAGCAACACTTACTCCAGCGGGCAGGATCGTGTCTACACCTGGGGTTATTTGGCGGTTCGCTTCATGATGGAGCGTCATCCTTCCGAAATCACCACCTTGCGGAACTATTTCAATACCGGTGATTACGCTGGGTATCTGACCTGGATCAATGGCCGTCTGAGCACCTACAACAGCGAATTCAGCACCTGGTGTGACACCGTCCAAAGCAGCTGCACCACCAGCGACCAACCGCCCACCGTGGCCTGGACGTCCCCGGCCAGTGGCGCCACGGTCAATGGGACCCTCACCCTCGCAGCCTCGGCCACGGACGATGTGGGCGTGGCCGATGTGACCTTCGCCGTGGATGGGGTGCCCCTGTCCATCGACGCAACCTCCCCCTACAGCGCGTCCTGGGACACCACCAAGGCCACCAACGGCAGCCACACCCTCACGGCCACGGCGAAGGATTCCGCGGGGCAGACCAAATCCGCCTCGGTGACTGTCACCGTGAACAACACCGACACCCCCCCCACCGTGCAAATCACGGCCCCGGCGAACGGCACCACGGTGAGCAGCAACGTCACCCTCACGGCGATCGCCGCGGATGACAAGGGCGTGGCAAGCGTGGCCTTCCTGGTGAACGGGACCCCCCTCGCCACGGATACCACGGCCCCCTACAGCGCAAGCTGGAACACCACGACCGTGGCCAATGGAACCCATACCCTGACGGCCACCGCCACCGACACCGCAGGCAAGACCACCAGCACCACGGTGACGGTGACGGTCAACAACAGCACTCCGTACACCCCCCTGGCCAATGGGGTCGGCCTGACCGTCAGCGGTGCCAAGGACACCCAGAACGTGTTCTACATCGATGTGCCTTCTGGTGCGACCAACCTGGTCATGGCCCTCTCCGGTGGCACGGGCGATGCCGACCTCCATACCAGATTCGGAGCCATCCCGACCCTGACCAGCTATGACTGCCGTCCCTACCTCAGCGGCAACAACGAATCCTGCACGGTGGCGTCTCCCAGCGCCGGTCGCTACTACCTCATGCTCCACGGCTATACCGCCTACTCGGGCGCGACCCTCAAGGCCACCTTCACCGCCAGTCAAGCCCTGGCCGTCAACCTCACCGCACCCACCAGTGGGTCCACCGTGAGCGGCACCACCACCCTTGCGGCCACCACCACAGGCAGTGGAATCAGCAAGGTGGAATTCCTGGTGGATGGCACGGTGGTTGGAACCGACACCACCTCCCCCTACAGCTTCGCGTGGAACTCCACCCAGGTGGGCAATGGCGCCCACAGCCTGACCGCCCGTGCCACCAATTCCGCAGGTCAGACCGCCACCAGCCCAGCCCTCAGCGTCACCGTGAACAACGTCACCCCCTGTGTGGCCATTCCCAGCAACCAGCTCACCGTGGGCACGCTCCATTGCGTTCCCGCGGGGACCGGCACCCGCTCCTACTGGTTCCGGGTACCCCAGGGCGCCACCAGCATGACGGTCTCCACCAGCGGTGGCACGGGCAACGGCGATGTCTACGTCAGCCCCACCACCTGGGCCTCCACCTCCAACTATTCGAAGAAATCCACCAATGCCGGCAATGTTGAAACCGTAACGGATGTTATCCCCGCAGGCGTGACCTACTTCTATGTTTCCGTGGTGGGCAATCCCAGCGGTATGTCCCTTAAAGTCACCACGCGCTAGCCCTGTCAGGGTGGGGACTCAAGGAGAGTCCGGCCTCCGAGGCCATGCCCCTTCGCCCCCCCTGAACCCGACGACAAACCACGAACGCACCTTCACCGCAGCCCGGGTCTTCGACTAGGGCTGCTTTTTTGCCATCCCCCTGAACGGGGCCCTTCCCAGGGCCAAGCCCCTTTCCACCCCCATCCACCCACAGGATCCAGGGGCGAGCGCTACAATGGCGGTCTTTGCCGGATCCGCCATGAACCTACGCACTGCACGTCTCTCCCTGCGGCCCTTCACCCTGGAGGACGGTCCCTTCATCCTGCGCCTGCTGAACGAGCCAAGCTTCATCCAGAACATCGCCGACAAAGGGGTCCGCACCCTGGAGCAGGCGGAGGATTATCTGCGACAGGGCCCCATGGCGAGCCATGCGCAGCACGGTCATGGCCTCTGCCGGGTGGGCCTCCGGGGTTCGGACCTGCCCATCGGCATGTGCGGACTGATCCGCCGCGACTACCTTCCGGGCATCGACCTGGGTTACGCCTTCCTCCCCGAGCACACGGGGCAGGGCTATGCCCTGGAAGCCTCCCGGGCCACCGTGGACTGGGCCTCGGAAACCCTGCGATTGACCCGACTCCTGGCCATCGTGAACCCGGACAATCTGCGCTCCCTGTCCCTGCTGGCCAAGCTTGGATTCCACCCCGAAGGCCGCCTGTGTCTCCCCGGCGAGACCCAGGAAGTCCGCCTGGAAGCCCTGGATTTGCAGGGTGAAACACGACCTGGCGTGCTGCCTGAGACCCCACCCACGGATGCTAGATCGACCTTGGCGCCCGGATAGCCCCGGCCGGATCCAAGGGGCGCGAGGTTCGCAGCAACCCTGCCAGGCGCCCGCCTTCAAAGCCCAGGAATCCGACTCCGGTAGCTCCTTCCCACCGGTAGGCGGGTGCCGTCCCGAAGGGTCACCTCCCACTCCCCATGGGCATCGGTTTGGAGTTCCCGGATGGCATCCAGCTTCACGATGTGGCAGCGATGGATGCGGGTAAAGCGCCTGGAATCCAGCGATTGCTCCATGCTGCCCATGGTCTGCCGCAGGAGGTGGCACTCGGTCCGGGTGTGCAGGCACACATGGTTGCGGCAGGACTCCACCCATTCGAGGTCCTCGGCCTTGACGAACACGGCGCGGGAACCGTCCTTGACCACGAAGCGCGCCGCGGGCGTCCGCACCCCTCGGAGTTCCGAGAGCAACTGGAGGATGCGTTCCCCATAGCCAGGAGGGTTGGCCATCCCCTTCACCCGCCGCAAGGTGGCCTGGAACCGATCGGGTTCCACGGGTTTCAGCACATAGTCCACCGCGCCCACCTCGAAGGCCTTCAGGGCGTAATGGTCATGGGCGGTGACGAACACGATACGCGGCAGGCCTTCGGCTCCAAGGGCTTCCACCACGCCAAATCCATCCAACCCGGGCATTTGAATGTCCAGGAAGACCACATCAGGCCGGGTCTCCCGAAGGACATCCAAGGCCTCGTCCCCGTCCGCACACTCCCCGAGGACCTCGAAACTCCCATCCTCTTCCAGCAGGCTCCGGATGTAGCGCCGCGCATGAGGCTCATCGTCCACCACCAGCACCTTCATGGCGGCTCCCTCCCGACTCCATCGTCGAAGCCCGCGGCTCACTGTCAATGGGCAGGCGACGCACAAGCGCAGAGATGGGTTCCAAGGGGAGCACCAGGCTGACCTGGAATCCCCCTGCGGAGCGGTCTCCAAACGTGAGGGTCGCCGCGTCCCCGAAGGCGTGGGCGAGCCGCGCCCGGGTGTTCTCCAGTCCCACCCCCAGGGTGGCCCCTGGCCCCATGCCGGGTCCCGAATCCCAGATGGCCAGTTCCAAATACGCCCCCCTTACCTGGGCCTCCATCCCCAGGGCCACGGTCCCCTTCATCCGCCCCACCCCGTGTTTCAGGGCATTTTCCACCAGAGGTTGGAGGAGCAACTGGGGCACCCCGGCCTCAAGACCCTTTGGATCGATGTTCCGATGGATGGAGAGGCGCTCCCCGAAGCGCACCTGTTCGAGGTCGAGGTACAGGTCCAACAGTTCCAGTTCCTCCCGCAGGCTCACAAAGGGCCTGTCCCTTCGGTCCAGGGTGCACCGCAGGAAGCGCCCCAGGCGCCCCAGCAGGGCCTCCGCAAGGCTCGGGTCGGGGCGCACCATGGACTGGATGGCCGTCAGGGTGTTGAACAGGAAATGGGGCTGGAGCTGCGTTTGGAGCTTCTGGAGGCGGGCCAACAGGAGGGTGGCTTGCAGGCTTGAGGCCTTCAATTCCTCCTCCCTGGCGCGCCGAGCGTGTTCCAGAAGGTAGGCCGTGGCGGTGGTGACAAACACGGCCTGGAAGACCAAGGGCGTGCTGTAAAGGACGGACCGGTGGTACATCTCCCACAAGAGTCGTGGGGACCAAGCAAGCCCGAGGCCCCGACTGAGGGAGGCCAGGGACGAGTAGGCAGCCCCAAGGTGGTGCCAGACCAGGGTGTCGATGAGCAGGAAGCACAGCGAGTGAAAGAGCAGGATCAGGCAGGAGCTTCCCAGAATGACCAGCGCGCACCGCCTCCAGGGCTTCAGCTGCTCCCGGTGCGTCATCAAAAGGCGGATGTAGCCTGCGCATAGGATCGCGAGAATGGCCGTGTCCACCAGGAGGTTGGCCGTCTTCCGGGGCAGGTGCTCAGGCCAGAAGGACAGTTACCCCACCAAGTGGAACAGGGTCGACAGCATCCAGTAGGCCCAGTAGGCCAGCCAGAAAAGCCTGTGCCCCCCTTGAAGCCACTTGAACGTGCCCTTGGAATCCATCCGTGAACACTCTTACCTTTGACACGCCCTGTCAATGCGACGCAAGGACCCCAGTACCAGAACCCTGGAGGCTGGTCCCTCCCTGCCGGCGTCGGTCCAATCCGGCCGGGGGTTCGTCACATCCGGATCCCGGGGGAGGTTCACTCCACCTAGGCTCGGCCTGCACCCTCTCCCCATCCGCAGGAGCTCCCATGATCCCGAAACCGCTCTGCCCCCTTGCCCTGACCCTGGTGGTGGCCACGCTGGCCTGCAGCGGGGGCGGCTCCAGTCCCGCAGCGGACACCCAGCCCTCCACCCCCACCCCACCCAATCCGTGGGCCGCCACGGGAAACCTGACCACCCCCCGGGCGGGCTATGTGGCCGAAGCGCTGGTGGACGGCAAGGTGCTGATCGCTGGAGGCTCACCGGGATCCTTCAGCTCCAGCCTGAACAGTGCAGAGCTCTACGATCCTGCCACCGGCACCTGCGCCGCCACCGGTTCCATGGGCACCGCCCGCAGATATGGTGCCAGTGCGCGCATCGCGAGCGGCCCCCATGCGGGGAAGGTGCTTGTCACCGGTGGTGTGAGTGGGAATACGGTGCTGGATTCTGCGGAACTCTACAACCCCGCCACCGGATCCTTCACCCCCGTGGGCGCCATGTCCACGCCACGCTACCTGCACCAGTCCATGGCGCTGGACGCCGGCCCCCACGCGGGAAAGGTCCTGATCCTGGGGGGGGCAGCCCAGGCCGGTTCCAGCATGGTGGGTCCCCGGGCTGGGGAACTCTTTGATCCCTCACCGGGCACCTTCCCCCCCTCGGGCCGC
>CAZPUI010000038.1:0-16311 GCA_964589695.1 uncultured Solibacteraceae bacterium
GGTTCGATTCTAGGGACGCACCCGCCTGTGAGGGGAACCCTGCGCCCTTTGGGCCCCATGGCGTATGGTTTCCCGAAGGGATCCGGTTTCAGGAAGACGCACGGGTGTCAGCGGAGCAACGGCGCCTCGGGATACGAGGGATTGGGAGGGGGCTCCCCGCGGATGTTCGTGTGAGGCCATGGGTCACCCCCGGGTGACGCATGGCCGGTTTTCTCATCCCGGTTGAACCCTAGGTCGAGTCAGTTCCTCACCGCCAGAAGCCGCGCCATGGCTTCCGTCATTTCGCCGGGTTCCAGGCTTCCATAGCCGATCTGCAGGCGGTTCAGGTTGCGCAGGTCATGGTCGAAGCTGCGGCCGGGTTCCACCAGGATGCCGGCGCGGGCGGCGCGGGCGGCCCAGGCCAGGGCGTCGGTGCCCTCGGGGACGGGGGCCCAGAGGGCCAGGCCGGCGGCGGGTGGCGCCGGGGCTTGGCCCGTGCCTGATCGCCAGAGTTCCAGGAGATGGTTGCGCCGCTCCCGGGCGCTCACCCGTCCCTTGCGGGCGAGGCGGGCGATCCAGCCATCCAGGAAGAGATCCCGCAGGGTGTCCTCCGCCACCCAGGCCCCGGCATAGTCCGCCCGGCCCCGCAGGGTCGCCAGGCGGTCCACCAGGCTGCGGGGGCCCCGGACCCAGCCCAGACGCAGGCTCGTGCCCAGGATGGGGGCCAGGGTGCCCAGCAGGACGACCACGCCATGGCGGTCCCGGGCGGCCAGGGGCTCCTGGGGCAGCTCCGCAAACTGCATTTCCCCCAGGCTGTCGTCCTCCAGCACCGCCACCCGGTGGGTACGGGCCAGGTCCAGCAGGGCCTCCCGACGCTCCGGGGCCAGCAGCACCCCCGTGGGATTCTGGCCCGAGGGGGTGAGGTGGAGGAGCCGGATGGGGCCTTCGTTCAGGCGCTGGGCCAGGGTCTCCACCACCAGTCCCCCCTCGTCCACGGGCAGGGGAACCACCCGGGCCCCCGCCAGTTCGAAGGCCTCCCAGGTCCGGCGGCCGCGGGGGGCCTCCACGGGGGCCACCTCCCCCGGGCGCAGGAAGGCGGCCGCCGGGAGGGCCAGGGACTCGGACAATCCGCCGGTGAGCAGCAACCGGTCCGGATCCGGGGGGAGCCCTCGCTCGCTGCCCAGGTGCTGGGCCACGCAGGCCCGCAGGCCCGCATGCCCCTTGGGGTGGGCCCGGGCCAGGTCATCGGGACGATGCCGGTCCAGGGCCCGGCGGTAGGCCCGGGCCAGCTCCGCCGAAGGCAGGCTGCGGGCATCCGGGGTGTGTCCTCGCAGGTCCAGGACCTGGCGGGCCGGGGCCGGATCGCCCAGGGGGGCCAGGCGGGAGGGCAGGTCAAAGCCATAGGAAGGGCCCGTGGCGGCCTGGGGGCTGGGGGGCGTGGGGGCCGATTGGGGCAGGGTGCTGGCCACCCGGGTGCCGTAGCTCACGGCACACTCGATCCAGCCCTGACTGAGCAGTTCCTGGTAGGCGGCAATGGCCACGTTGCGACTCACCCCCAGCCGCTCCGCCACGGTCCGGGTCCCGGGGAGGGGCATCTCCGGGCGCAGCCGGCCTTCCCGGATGGCCCATTCGAAGGCCGAGGCCAGTTGCCGGTACATGGGCTGGTCGGAGGCTGGGTCCAGCCTCAGGTCGTCGAGTAGGGAGGAGGGGGTAAGGGACATGGGAGCTCGCACCAGGATAGCGGGCTCGGGCCTGGGACTGGGAAGGGAGCCCGGGCGCAGGAGGGTTGACGTGCATCAAGGCAAGGTCGACCCCCGGCCCCATGCTGGAGTACCAGGAGGTGCCATGCCCACGCCCCGCCTTCGTAGCCTCGTCCAGGCCCTCTTCATCCTGCTCTGTCTCTGGATCGGGGTGGAGTTCTTCCTCTTCGTGCACTGGGGACAGTCCGGTGGAGCGGCCACCTTCGTCCCCCGGCCCCCTGGGGCCGAAGGCTTTCTGCCCATCAGCGCCCTCATGAGCCTGCGCCACCTTTGGCTCTCGGGGCAGGTTCACCCGGTCCACCCCGCGGGCTTCTTTATCCTTATGGCGGTACTGGGAACGGCGCTGCTGCTGAAAAAGGCCTTCTGCAGCTGGCTCTGCCCCGTAGGCACCCTCAGCGAGGTGCTGGCGAACCTGGGGCAGAGGCTCTTCAAGCGGAACCTGCGTCCTCCCCTCTGGTTGGACTGGCCCCTGCGCGCCCTGAAGTACCTGCTCCTGCTGTTCTTCGTGTGGGCCATCCTGGCCATGAGCCCCGCGGCCCTGGAGGCCTTCCTGGACGGACCGTACAACCGCATGGCGGATGTGAAGATGTACCTCTTCTTCGCGAACCTCAGCCTCACCGGGCTCGTGGTGCTCCTGGTCCTGGCCCTGCTTTCCGTGGTGATCCGGGGTTTCTGGTGCCGGTACCTCTGTCCCTACGGCGCCCTCCTGGGCCTGGCCAGCCTCCTCAGCCCCCTGAAGGTCACCCGCAGGGCCGAGACCTGCACGGGCTGCGGGAAGTGCACCCGGGTCTGTCCCGCCCGCATCAAGGTGGAGCACGCCACAAGGGTGCGGAGCGATGAATGCACCGCCTGTTTCCAGTGCGTGGAGGCCTGTCCGGTGAAGGACACCCTGGCCCTGCGCCTGCCCGGCCCGGGCCCCCGGGTCCCCCTGCGGGTCTTTGCGGTCCTGGTGGTGGGCCTCTTCGTGGGGATCACCGGGGCCGCAGTCCTCGCGGGAAAATGGCAGAACCGGATCAGCCGCGAGGAGTACCTCCAGCGCTTCCCGGAGCTGAACGGTCCGGACTACGAGCATGTGGGCAAGAGCATGCAGAGGGGTTCGGAGTGAAGGCTGAATCCCCAACTCCCGGGGCCGTTGGTCAGGGCCTCCATGACGGGAACTCTCGCCTTTGGGTCCGCAGGATCTCGCATGGTGACCCTGGGAAGGGAGATCGACGCGTGTATTTCAAAGGGAAGGGCGGGCCACGCGTCGGGATTCAATGTGGATGCGGCAGTCCGGGTGGCAGCGGAAGACTGACTCCACCGTGAACGGCTTTGCAGATATCTTTTGAGGCCCCCATAGGCCTTTGGCCGCGGCCGAGAGGGGCCTTCCCAGTAGTATTTCTGCTGTTTCTTTATCTGGCGCCCCATATGGCCAAATTGGATCTACTGATGACCATCCCTGGCGTGAGCCTGACCTCAGCCTGTATCATCCTTGCGGAAATCGGTGTGGATATGACGCATTGGCCCACAGCGAAGCACCTTGCAGCCCAGGCCGCCGTTGCTCCCGGGTGACGGGAGAGTGGTGGCAAAGCACAGAAAGCGGAGGTACGAAAGGGTATCCCTCACCTGTTCACAATCCTGGTGGAATGACGCTGGTGCGGCCATCAAACAAAAGAACTGTCATCTTGGCCGGAAATTCCGTCATTTAGCTGCACAATCGGGAAGCAAGAAGAAGACACTCAATAAAATCACAAGGAAGCTGCTGCTGATCATATACAAGTTAATGGGTAAAGGACGTGCGTATGAGGAACCGATTCCGAAGGCCCCGACAGAAAAAGCAAAGCACAAGGTCGCGCAGAAGTGCCTACGCGAGTTGGCAAAGCTAGGCTACAAAGTGGAGATCTCTCTGGAATCGGGCAGAAAGGAAATTGTCGAATTTTAATAGGTTGCGCTTGGCTTTAATGGCAGGGAAATCAAACAGGAGGGATAGCCTTAATTTACAGCGTGCAATGCGATATCACATGACTGCACTATTTTCACAAATCGACCCAAGTGCACGCCAGCATTAGGTTTGAACCACTATTCCACAATGTAAATTATTAAAATAATTAGAATTCTTGCAGGAATGCCATCATGCCAAGGGGTGCTCCTGCGATGGAGTTCGGTCTTCATCATGAAATCCCAAACTCCATCTCCAACATGCGAATCCGATCGGTTTTATTGCGGGCTGCAAGGGAGGCTTTGTAGATCGGCCAAAAGGTATCTTTGAAATCCTTCAGCACCACGTTGATAGGACGGCCTTCCATACGAAAAGTATTCGATTCAAGATACGCGAGATGCTTGCCAAGGATCATTTGAACATCTTCATGCCGACCATCAGCTTGCAACTTCTGGCATACCATAGGTAATGCCCATTTGGGAACCGAGGAAAATTCCCCAAGTATTGGCAAGGGCTCCATTTGCTGGAACAACCTAGAGAAGTAACCCCTCGCCCCACTCAAGGATTCAAGCTGAACCATCAGAAGCCATAAAAAACCATCATTTGGCATATGGTTCAATCGCTTTTCAAGCTTCTTGATGATACCTTCTGAATCGTGCAGCAACACAGGAGATTGGGGATTGAACGTTCCCCTTAGTGGCAGGTTGAAGAGGCCGTAACGTACATCAGATATTGCCAGAACTTCCAGTCGTGAATTTGGCATTTTTTCCATAATCAGCTCGAACCGTTTTTTACGAGCCAGGATGTTTTCTGGATGTTTTGCAACAAATGCGTTCAATCGAATAAGATCATTGGCGTAATGTTGAACCAATAAACTTGGTAATTGATTTTCAAATTCTATAATTTTTCCACATTTTACAAGGGAATTTCCTACGATGAAAATCCAATCTGGTGTTTCAGCCACATTGTGTTTTTGTACTATTTTTTCAAATTCAGAGATTTGAACATTTCGAATTACAAGCTCAGTATTCGAAAAATAACAAAATGGCTCTCTTTCGGTATTTATCAAAATACTTGGTTTATTATGTTTATCAGAGGTGATGTAGAGAATGGCAATAGTTTCGTCTCTTGGTGTTTCTCGCGGCGCAGGACTCATGGATTTCACCGGAGCCTGCTGGAGAATTGCATGCCATGCGGCAGGCATGGTGCGTTTTCCGAGCACGACAACAATCCCGTTTCTTGCATTTTGTGGCCAAGCAGATCCCGAAATTTCGCGAATCTCTTTCAAACACGATGCGACGTCCTGTTCCCTGTCTATCCGTAACAACGCATCCAACTTCCAAAGCAGTCCGACCTCCAACACCCCAGAATCGTGTGTGCCGGATTCTGACTGAAGCCCCACCATCAAATCCGCCAGTTTGACGACGCGCTCCCAGTCCCTTCGGCCGCGGTAGACATTGAAAGCAGCCCTCACCATTGGAAGGTTGGGCCACTTCGTCGAGGGTGGCACGATGACTTGTGAAATGAAACCATCGACGTTACGGCGAGGGCAGTATTTCAGCAGTTGGCCCCACACGGACCAGTATCCGCTATTCTCCGGATCCTTCGACAGGGCCTTTTCGACTTTTTCGATGAATTCAATGAGATGGGGAAGCGCAAAGGCTGGTGCTTCTCGTTGTTTAGAGGAAGTGTAGGTGGTTGTTTTATGGTTGATCCAGCAGAAACGATCGTAGTCTTCCACCTCACCGATACATTTCAATACTTCAATCAATCTTCTCCAAATAATTTCAACCTGGACATGCCCTAGGGTGCCGTTCAGCCCCTCAGCAACATTAACACCATAAAATTCATCAATTTCCTGAATAAGGCCTGCATATTTAAGCATTAATGCATCCAATCGATTTGGATGATTTCGCAGGAAAGCATCTAAGTCGCTGGATTTGTAACTTCTATCCAGCTCAACCAAAATTTCTTGCTCGATCTGGTCGACGTATCCTCTGCACGGAAATACCTTTATCGTGGCATTTGGAGCTAGGAGCGCAGCACAAACCTCTTGCTTGCTGGCGGACCATTGCTGGATTCCAGCCATCGCCATCTCATTCACCTTGATCAACTTGCCCTGCTTAAGCTTCAGTTGACTTAGAATCGCGGGGGTTCCAAGCTCTGCTTTCGACCCACCGTCCGGTACAAGCAGAACCCATTCACCTGAAAAATTCGCAATCAACTGATTAATATCGCGATATTTAAAATAGACTTCCTGTCCGCGCAAATTACACGCTGATGATGCAAAAAACAAAAAAAAGCCAGAAACACATTGAAAAACGTGCACTAAGCAACCCTGTCGACTCATCGGAAAAATTTCATCAAACCTGTTCAGCCTCATCTTCCTTCTTCTCATCAGATTTGCAGTCGCTATATTCACAAATAGGTTCGACTTCAACCACTTTTTTCAAAATCGGATTGAATACTTCTCGAGTAACCATTCTGGAAAGGCATTTTCCATCTTTGGTCGGTGGGCACGAAGCTGAAGACGACTTGACTGAAACCATCATGCAAAAAATCAAGATAATATGTTTTTTCATACCACCCTCCAAGCGTTAGCCAAATGCCCCGTGCGTGGAAAATTGCCAATTGCCGTATTGATCTTGTTCAATTTCATACAATTACGACAAATTTTTAATTGCTTTTCGCGGAAAAAGCAACAACCGCGGTTTTGAATCAATTGCCGCAGTTTTCCTCCGAACCACCTCTTTCCCACGGCATTTTAAAACAACATCATCGACAAAAAGCTTAACACAAAAGGGAGTATTTGAATTTGGTGTCTTTAAAAATAATTCTTGTCGCCAAGTGACAGACCCATCAGAGATCTTTCCTTGGAATATCATTTCATTTGAAGGACCAACCCCGAAATTAGTTTCGATTCGCATGACGATTTTGATATAATCGAATTTTTTGATTTTTTTATCAATTCGCGTTAATACAGAGAACTTCAAACCAATAGGCTCAATTCTCGTCTGAACCAAATTCTTGACCTCTGGCACCGTTATGTACTGAGGCAAAGAAGCATGAGGAAAGAAAAACATCAAACCTGCTCTACGATCTCATCAATTTTTGTGTCGCCTTTTCTCTCCTTGAAGCATTCTTCTCTAGTGTATTCACACTCCCATAGAGTGACTACTCTCCCATCATTCGTCAGAACATCCTTCGATTTGGCAGATTTCAGACATACCATCCAAGTATCGCTGCCCTGTGTCGGGAGGCAGTCGGAATGAAGGCTTATAGCCCCAGACCCAGCAAGCAAAACCAGGGAGATAATTCGTTTTAACATGTATGGCTTCTTGTGGATCGATTCTATAATCCAATTTTGAACATGTCAAACGATTTTTTCACCCATTCCTGTTTCCACCCCAACTCTTTACTACCCACCCATTCGCGACCCAGCCGATGGCCGCGAACACGAAACCAGAACGCGACTACCTTCCACAGCCGAAGGCCACCCCGGCGTCTCCGATCCCGGCGGGCCCTCCCAGACCCATCCGCCCCGCCGGGCCTCCACGCTGCCCATGGTGCCTGGACCGGCTTCGGGCGGCCAAGGTGAGGGTGGAGTTTATCCCCCAAGGGTCACGGGAATCTGGCCACCGAACAGAGCTACCACGGCGCCCCCTTCCACACGGGCAGCCTCTTCGTATCGCCCATCCTCCAAGCATGACATCCACTGGTGACAGGAAAGCGCGGGAATTCCCGATGCCAGACTTGCGCCTGGCATCTTCAAGGCCACCCCTGATCTGGAAATAGGGGGTTGCGGGTGTACCTAGACCGCAGTCCCGCTTCAATGGGGCCGCGCCTCTTCAGACGCGGAAAGTTCCGCAATTGCGGTGGGCTCTATTGCCTGACGTGCGCTTCAATGGGGCCGCGCCTCTTCAGACGCGGAAAGAAAGAATTGGATTGCAACGGGCTTGGCCCGCTTGTGCTGCTTCAATGGGGCCGCGCCTCTTCAGACGCGGAAGGGGGTCAGGCTCACCGTGAGGCTCCGGAAAGCCGCTTCGCTTCAATGGGGCCGCGCCTCTTCAGACGCGGAAAGACCGGGGTCGAGCAGGTTCTGGTTTACGGTTCAGGCTAGCTTCAATGGGGCCGCGCCTCTTCAGACGCGGAAAGTGGGCCACCACGTCCACTTTGCTGGAGGCCTCGATCCTGCTTCAATGGGGCCGCGCCTCTTCAGACGCGGAAAGCTGGACGCAAATTTCTCCATCAAGGACAGCGCCGACCCGCTTCAATGGGGCCGCGCCTCTTCAGACGCGGAAAGTGGCCATGGGCAGTTGCCCGCCTTGGAGCATGTGGGCTTCAATGGGGCCGCGCCTCTTCAGACGCGGAAAGTGACATGGCGGACATGGCGGGATCGAAAAGGGACCAAGCTTCAATGGGGCCGCGCCTCTTCAGACGCGGAAAGCCGTGACCGCTCGTGACCAGTGGGACGTCTACTCTATGCTTCAATGGGGCCGCGCCTCTTCAGACGCGGAAAGCAAGTTCTTCAGGTTGACGATGATCCCGCCCGCCTTGCTTCAATGGGGCCGCGCCTCTTCAGACGCGGAAAGACATCAGCGCTTGGGGTGGCGAATCCCGCCGTAGATGCTTCAATGGGGCCGCGCCTCTTCAGACGCGGAAAGATGAGCCGATGGTCCCGCCCTTCCCTTCCCCGGCGAAGCTTCAATGGGGCCGCGCCTCTTCAGACGCGGAAAGCACGCGCAGGCAAGGCCCACGGACAAAGCCACCACAGCTTCAATGGGGCCGCGCCTCTTCAGACGCGGAAAGTCCTTGCCGCCTATCGAAAGGGCTCCAAATGACCGAGCTTCAATGGGGCCGCGCCTCTTCAGACGCGGAAAGCCGCGTCCGCCCGCCGCACGCCGCGCCCGCCTGCGCCGGCTTCAATGGGGCCGCGCCTCTTCAGACGCGGAAAGGACGGCGCTCATCAGCAGCAGCAGCGACGGCGCGGCGGGCTTCAATGGGGCCGCGCCTCTTCAGACGCGGAAAGGTTGTAGGCGTAGGCTGGTAGGTTGAGGTCGGTTTCGCTTCAATGGGGCCGCGCCTCTTCAGACGCGGAAAGATGCCCAGGGCGCGGATCCCGCCACCGTTGGGCGGCTTCAATGGGGCCGCGCCTCTTCAGACGCGGAAAGTCCAACGGTCATAGGAGGACCGCATGACAAGTATCGGCTTCAATGGGGCCGCGCCTCTTCAGACGCGGAAAGGAGCTGACCGTCCCGATCGCGCTCCCGCCCTTCTTGCTTCAATGGGGCCGCGCCTCTTCAGACGCGGAAAGAAGGGTGGCCGTGTAGGTGTCCCCGGATCCGGTGCTTTCGCTTCAATGGGGCCGCGCCTCTTCAGACGCGGAAAGGGCCCCCTTGGCGCCGGTGACGGTGCCCGGGGACTCCCGGCTTCAATGGGGCCGCGCCTCTTCAGACGCGGAAAGCGGAGCAGGATCCTTCAAGGACCTTGCCACAGGCCAGCTTCAATGGGGCCGCGCCTCTTCAGACGCGGAAAGGAGGTGCCGATGCCTCCATTGGCCTGGAGGACGCCCGTGCTTCAATGGGGCCGCGCCTCTTCAGACGCGGAAAGGACGTGGGCACGGCCTCCGTCACAGGCAGCGTCGGGCTTCAATGGGGCCGCGCCTCTTCAGACGCGGAAAGTCGGAACCAAATTGACAGCGGGTACCGCGAGTATGAGCTTCAATGGGGCCGCGCCTCTTCAGACGCGGAAAGCATTAACGTTTCCGACAAGGTCTACCTATCTTCCTAGCTTCAATGGGGCCGCGCCTCTTCAGACGCGGAAAGGCGGAGGAACACACATGACTCGTGTAGAGCTAACCCGCTTCAATGGGGCCG
Organism: uncultured Solibacteraceae bacterium; assembly: GCA_964589695.1. GTDB lineage: Bacteria > Acidobacteriota > Holophagae > Holophagales > Holophagaceae > CAZPUI01. Next base: position 9,534 of record CAZPUI010000038.1, read on the forward strand.
CGCCTCTTCAGACGCGGAAAGACCCAGCCACCCACGGCAGGCCTCAGGGCCTCTCAGCGCTTCAATGGGGCCGCGCCTCTTCAGACGCGGAAAGCCGGTTGGCTTGGTCCTTGGACGACGACGATGCTCTGCTTCAATGGGGCCGCGCCTCTTCAGACGCGGAAAGTCAACTCTCAGGAGAATACGTAACCGTGCGGCCTTGCAAGGGGCCTTTCGAGAGGTCGGGAATTCATAGGAAAGCAAAGGGGTAGGACTTGAGATATGGATTTCATTCGCGCTTCTGTTTTCAAGGATCCCGAGCGGTGACTGGGAAAATCGGCGCACTCCACCGCTCGAAGGTTAGGCAATCAGAACCCGAGTCTTGGGCACGAAATCCAGGCCGATGGACTGGATGTTATCCAGTTTCTCCGGATTGGCGGGGCCTAGGTTCACGATCAACACCTGGTCCTGGCGCATATTCAGGATCCGGCGCAGTTTCCCTTCCATCTGGAGCTTCTCACGGGCATTCAACTCGCAGAGGAAGACCGAGAGTTGGAGATGGTCGCCAAAGCCACGCATGGTCTTGAAGGTGGCCTTGAGGCGCTTGGGGTCGGTCACATCGTAGGTTACGAGGTAGCGGGTGCGGCTCATCGGGTCACGATCCCGGTATAGCTGGGGATCTCCCCGCGCAATACCCGCACAAGGATTTGGGCCTGGAGCATCAGGGTGCGCCTCCAGCTGATTCGGTAGTCAAAGATGGGGTGGGTGATGAGCTGGTCCATGCGCAGCTCGAACGCCTTGATGATGGCCTTGCGCCCCGCAGCATTGAGGGACCAGGCCACGCCGTTCGTCTCGAAGCTGCTCTTGCCCACCATGCCTGTATTGATCGCTGACAATACCGCCGAATCGGCCACCACTGCCCGGAATTCCTCCATGAGATCCAGGGACAGGGCGGGTCGGCCATGCCTCGGCTGATGGAAGAATCCCCAGTGTGGTTCCAACCCGTTGGCCAGCAGGGCCACAGTGCATTCCTTGGCCAGCAGGGCATAGGTGAAGGACAGGCAGGCGTTCACGGGATCCTTCGGCGGTCGGCGATTCCGCCCCGCCATGTCGAAGGTGAACTCCATGGTTTCCCTGGGCCGGAGCATGGATGGGAACGCCCCGAAGTAGTGCCGGGCGATTGTGCCTTCGATCCCAAGCAGTTCTTGAAGGTTGTTGGCCTCCTGCACGTTCTTCAAGGCGGAGGCCATGTCATCAAGGGTGATATTCGGCACGTCCCGCCCATTCCTGCGCAGCAGCGTGCGCTGGTTCTGCCCTTTGGCCCAGACAAACGCCTTGGCCAGCCCCAGGCAGAACGCGGGGTCCGCCGCGCGCCGGAATTGGGCGGCGCGGTCATAGGCATTGCGCAGCCCCAGCCCCGCTGTAACGCCGTAGAACCAGTGCCCCATGGAGAGATGGACGATGGGAATGCCCCGCTCCGCGCAGAGATGAAGGGCCGCCGCCGTCACCTGCACTGAGCCGCACAGCACCACCTGGGAGACATCGATGAGATGGGCCTCCAGCAGCGTCTCCTTGCCCTTGGTGACCTTCAGGTTCTCTCCGGTCTTGCCCAGGGTGGCCCCCTGCTCTTGCACGTAGAGCGGCTGGGCGTCGTCCCGGGGCGGGTACAGGCGGCGGATCCCCTCGTCCTGGCAGGAACAAGGCGTGATTTCCTGGCCTGGCCTGGGAAAAACATGAGTGGAAAAGGATGGGGCATCGCTGTCGCCAGTGGGCAGGCGGTCCCCCCCGTTCGGCATCATCCCGCGCAGGGCCAAGGTTTCATCTGGCAGGCAGATTCCCGCCAGGGAACACCCCTGGCACTTGCGTGAACCGTCCAGGGGCAGGGGTGGTTCCGGGCATTGCACCAGGGCCTGGGCTTGGGATAGCAAGAGCAAGGTGCGCGCCTCCAGGGCCTCGTCCAGGGCAATCTCAACCCGCGTCCGCGAAGCCTCGAAATACAGGACGCCACGCGCACACCGGTATCCCGCCTCCCGCAGCAGCATCCCCTGGGCCATGAGCTGGACCCGCTCAGGCTCCCAGCTTCGTTCCGGATTATCCGGCACCTGCCCCCGCTTGTACTCCACGGGAATCGCGTCTGCACCGGAGCTTTCCACCAGATCGAGCTTCCCGGAGAGTCCAAGTGCTATGGATGAGAGGGATACTGAGCGGCTTGTCACAGGCCGCTCGGCGGCAATCCCTGGGGTTGGCACGGGAAGCTGGTCCTCCTCCCCATCCACCCGCTGATGGATATTGCGTCCCTCCTCGGTGAACGCATTGTCAGCCCAGAGCCCCTGAACGTGCATGAGGTGCATGCGCCTGGGACAGTAAGCGAATTGGTGAAGGGCGTCGATGGTGAGGGGGCTTCCTTCGGTCTCAGCGTGCCTCGTGTCCATGGCTGGCTTCCTCGGGCAGGGATGCGACAGGTGGCATATTGCGAGAGGCTTGGATGGCACGGTGGAAGCGATCCAGCAGCACATCGCGTGGTGGAAGTTGGGTCAGGTATTCGGCCACGCGGATGCCCGCCCCATGCATTTCCAGGAGCTCCACCTGCTCACGATCTGCACTGGCGCAGAGGAGTATCCCCAGTGGAGATTCCTCATGGGGTTGGCGTTCATAACGATCCAGCCAGCGGAGGTAGAGTTCCATCTGCCCTTTGTTTTCTGGGCGGAAGCCGTCCAGCTTCAATTCGATGGCCACCAGACGCCGTAAGCCGCGATGGAAGAAGAGTAGGTCGAGGTAAAAGTCATCCTTGCCAACCGTGATGCGCTTCTGGCGGGCCACGAACGAGAAACCAGAGCCCAATTCCAGCAGGAATGATTCCAGCTCACGAACGAGGGCGGATTCCAGATCCTTCTCGGAGTAACTGCCCTGGAGGCCCGTGAAATCAAGGATGTAGGGATCTCGGAAGACCAGATCGGGCGTCTGGATGCCGCAGTCCCGCAGGTTGGCGAGCTCACCCTGGATCACCTCCTCCGGCTTGTTGGCGATGGCGGTCCGTTCGAAGAGCATTGATCCGATGCGCTCCCGCAAGGTGCGGACAGGCCAGCGTTCCTGGGCGGCCAGGGTGGCGTAGAACTCACGCTGGAGTGGATCCTTGAGGGGAAGGATTTCCACGAAATGGCTCCAGCTCAATTGTCTCGACAGCGTCGAGACAATGTTTTCCTGGGGGATCCGATCAAAGAACATCAGCATTCTGAAGAGGTTGGGACGTGAAAAGCCCTTTCCGTAATCCGCCAACAAGTGGTTTGCCAGGAGCGGGATGGCCTGCTCCCCGTAATCGGCACGCCCGGATCCGACAATTTCTTTCCTTATGCGCTTCCCCAAGTGCCAGTAGAGCAAGGTGTGCTCGGCATTGACCGCCGTGGCCGCCCGGCTGCGGGCGGATTCGATGAGGTGCCGGGCGTCGGCAAGGAAAACGTCCAGGTTCGGACTTGGGGTTGCGGGCAGGGGCATGTTAGAGGCTCCTGGAAGGGGCGAAGAAATTGCGCTTTCCCGTTGGATTGACCACTTCACTGAAGCGCAGTTCCGCGATCCCTGGTCGCGCACCCGTGCCACTCTGGCCCATGTGCGCCAGCAGCGAGGCGACGCCATCGACGGAACAAGGCACCTCCCAGATCGGCCACTTGAAGCCTTTTTCTGACCGAGACCGAACCCAGGCAACGGCACCAAGATTCCCAGTTGGAATTGCTGTCATGAAGGATAACCCCAGGTAGGCAAGCGCCTGAATGGCCGGATCCTCCGTGATGTCCTTCTGGGGATCCTTCCACTGGAGGGCGTAGGAACGCTGGTCCGCAGGATTCCAATTCAAACCCGTGACAGCATCGGACCGCACCGGCTGGCCTGTAAGCGTACCGCGAACGGCCGCTGGAGTGCTGACTGCAGCGCATCCCCGGAAATCCTTCAACAGGCACTGACCGCTGGCTCCGTTTGAGAAACTGAAGGGGGTTGGAATAAGTTTACCCGCCTCATATATTTGATCGCAGGCTAAGGCCGCGAACATTGAAGCCACCAGGTATGGATCGGCGACACATGGAGCAGGCGCCTTGTCTGCTCCATACCATTTCTGAAGGGCGCTTACGGCCTTGGCGCGAAAGAGATCCGGATTGACACAAATGATGTCTCCCAGGTGTGCAACACCTGAACCCAGGGAATCTCCGACTTTCAATTGAATTTGGGCCAGTTCCTCACGATGGGTGGCGGTCTCATCGTCAAAATCCTTCAGGTTTTCCGCTATTGCTTGCTTGATTTCCTTTGGTTTCCCTTTGCCCTTGAGCGCGGTTTCCAGAGCCTTCGCTCGGTTCTTGCGCTCCACATCCCTCTTCTTGATTGCGGCACTCAAATCGCGGGCTTGGCGTTCCTGTTGGGGGTCTGGACTGGCTGTCTTTGCAAGCTCTGTAAGCCATTTCGACAACGCACTCGACACGGACTCCAGGGTGCCGCCAGGGAATTCAATAAACGGCTGCCAACTGCTTCCGCCTTGGTGCCAACCCATGCGGACGCATTCATAACTGCGATCCAGCAGCCTCAGCACCCCCAAGCTCGCCAGAAAATGCAAGGGATTGGCACCATCCAGTCCAGGGCACTCAATGCGGTTCATGGCCGTGCTCCTTTCTCTTCCTGTTCGCTGGCCCGGTGGTCGGCAAGGCGCAGGCAGGCTTCCAGGTAGGAAAGCCCCCACCAGCCGTAGCGGCGGATCAGGACCCAGAACCGCTCAGAAATACCGCTGGCGATGTGGCCCGGCCCCCGGCCATCCCGCACGCCGCTGGAGCAGGCGGACAGCATGCGCCCCTCCCAGTCCACGGAGACAGGGCGCGGGGCGGGATCGTCAATGACAGGCGCAAAGGGGCGGCAGCGCCCATGGTGGCTGGTGATCAGGTGCAGCACCAAGTCCCAGTCATGGGCCATGCCTTGGATATCAGGATCCTGCTCTGCCAGGCGCATGGACAAAAGCTCGTGGCGGGCGCCCTTCGGGTAGCCAGACTTCTCAGTGGCCTTCTTGAAGGCATCCAGGGAGAGGGGCATGCGGGGGGACTTGGCGAGCAGGCCCGCTCTGAGGGCCTTGAAACGGTCGCCCTTGTGAAGCAGGGCCTGGAAGCGGGGGTCTGCCTTGCCGGGGTCGTGGAGGCGGGCGGCCAGCACCAGGTCTTCCGCGATGGCGTATGGAAGCTTGAGGGCCTGCGCGAAGGTCCGGGCCGTATCTCCCACATTGTGCAGATGCTCCTCCAGCTTCACCTCGCGGGACAGGCGACTGGAGGAATCATCGTCGGCATTCAGCTCGTCCAATGCTTCTGTCATGCGCCGAATGCCCGTGATGATCCAGCCGCTGCCTGAAGGATGGGGCGCCACCTCCCGCTTGGGATCCTCCTTGAGGGAACGGAGCATCTCCCGAAGCTCGGGAGATGCCACGGTTGACGGATCCAGTGCTGCCAGGGCTTGCGAAACCATGGCATCAATCCCGTCGAGCATGACATCCGACTGCTCCAGGGGTAGATGAAACGCCTTGGGAAGCCCGTCCAACAGGCCGTCGCAGATGCGCAGCACAGGTGGGCGTTGCGCCTTGACGCGGGCCCGGTCGGCCAAATCCCGCACGGGCTGGGGGGGATTCTGGTTCGGCGCCCAGCCCCATTCATCGCAGGCACCGACCATGCAGGGCACCACCAGCGTATCGCCGGGGAGAAGGTCTTGTGGCTTCTGCCCGAGGCCACCCGCATCCCGCCCAGCCCAGCGCAAGAAGGGGGTCCGAATGGAGGATGGACCGTCCTTGGAGATCTTTTCCTCGGGGATGAGGTCGCCTTCAAGGTCGGAACCATCCTGCGCTTCCAACTTGCCTTCCAGCCACTTCCGGGCCTGACTCAGGGGCACCTGGAGGGTCTCCCCCACGACAGGCGGGCAGGCGGAAACAATGGCGAGCCAGCTTTCCGGTTGGTCTTCCGGAAGATCGGCGCGCCAGACGATCTGCACTTCGGGTTCCCCTCGCTGGGGGCCGTGGAGGAAGATGGCGGGATCGGGCACCACCGCAGGCTCCGGGCTCGTTTGGACCCAGAGGTCGCAGTAGGCCGGAAACAGAATCGGTGCATCCGGGGCGGACGTTTGAAGGGCTGCCAGGGCCTCCGCATCCAGGTTCGCCAAATGGGCTTCCCAGGCGGAAATCCCGGCGGGCAAGGCTTTGTGATCGCCTTCTCCCTCCGCCTTGGCAAGGAGCCAGTGCCAGGCTCGCCAAGTCGTTTCACCGTAAACAGGATCGTTCCAGGGCATGTCAGGGGTGGAGTCCCCCAGTTCTCTGCAGGCCACCAACACGGATTGGCTCTGGACCATTGCTCCCAGTCGATCCAACCTGCCCAGGCGCTGGCGCAGGGAGTCCAGGGGACAGGCTTCGCTGATGAGCACATCCGCATCCAGATCGGCGCCAACTTCTACGCACTGGGTCGCCACCACAATGAGGGCGGGCTTATCTTGCACGGCCTCCCGATCCCGGCCGGAGAACAGTCGGTCCGCATGGGTTTGGAGCAGCTCATCCCGCTCCAGGGAGCGGGAGCGCCCCGTGAGCAGAAGAGGTTTCTCGATGCCGAGCGGTGCTTTCTTGGCGGTCCGGGCCTTCTCCAACGCCTCGGCCACGCTCCGCGCCACCTTCACGCGGTTCACTACGACCAGGAGGGTCTTCCCAGGCTGAACCGCCGCTGTGGCCTCTGCGACCAAGGCCGCCACAAGTCCTTCGTCCTTGGGCCTTGGTCCCTGGTCCGTCCCTGGGGCTTCGTCCCGC
>CAZPUI010000039.1:0-16257 GCA_964589695.1 uncultured Solibacteraceae bacterium
ATCCCCTCCAGTTCCAGCCATGCCCTTGTGGGTGGCCTATCCGGGGCCGTCCTGGCCCATGCCGGGGCTTCGGCCTTGCACACAGCCAAGCTCAAGGAAGTGGGCACCTACCTCATCGTGAGCCCCCTGCTCGGCCTGGTCCTGGCCATGCTCCTCATCATTGTCATCCTGTGGATCGTGCGACGCATGCCCGGCCACAAGGTGAATTTCGCCTTCCGCAAGCTGCAGCTCGTGTCCGCCGCAGCCATGGCTTTCACCCACGGCACCAACGATGCCCAGAAGTCCATGGGCATCATCGCCCTCGCCCTCATCGTGGCGGGGAAGCTCCAGGCCACCGGGGTCAAGGTCCCCGTCCCACTCTGGGTCAAACTGTCCTGTGCCGCGGCCATGGCCCTGGGCACGGCCGCCGGAGGCTGGAAGATTATCCGAACCATGGGAACCAAGATCGTGAAGCTGCGGCCCATCCACGGCTTCGCCGCCGAGACCGCCGCGGCCATCGTCCTCTTTACCACAGCCCATTTCGGCATCCCCGTCTCCACCACCCACGTCATCAGCGGCGCCATCATGGGCGTGGGGGCGAGCATGAACGCCTCCATGGTGCGATGGGGGGTGGCGGGCAATATTCTCGTGGCCTGGGTGCTCACCATCCCCTGCAGCATGGCCCTGGCGGCCATGGTGCTGAAGTGCCTGGAATAGGCTATTCCCCCAGTGCCAGTTTCAGGGCCGCAGCGGCGATGGCCGCTTCGGCCTGGGCCCGGAGATGCTGGAACTTTGCAGCACTAAGGGCCAGTTCCGCCTCCCGGGTCTCCAGGGAAGTGGCCACCCCTTCCCGGTAGGCCAGGCGCGCGATGCGGGCCTGTTCCTCCGCCACCTGGATGGCCCGCTGCTGCACGGTTCGCCGTTCACGGGCCTCCCGAAGGCGGTGAAGGCTCCCCCGCACCTCCAAGGCAATGGCCTCCTCCTGCCCCCGCAGCCCGTGGCGCAGGGCGCGCACCTGGGCGTCCAGTTCCGCCGCCTTCGCCCGGGCCCTTCCGGGCTCCAGGCCGTCCCAGGTGAGGGCCAGTCCCACGGTGTAGAGCTGGCTGTCCCCCTTGAAGACCCTCCCGGGCTGGTCGTGCTGCTGGGTGAGGCTGGCCCTGAAGGCCATGGCGGGCAGGGCCGAGGCCCGAACGGCCTGGGCCCCCAATTCCAGGGCCTCCACCTGCCGTCGGCTGGCCAGCAGGTCGGCCCGAGCCCCCAGGGCCCGGGTCAGGGCCGATGCCTCCTCGGGCACCTCGAGGTCCGGGGCCTCGGACCCTTGTAGGGGCGCCGTGCGGAACCGAGGGTCCAGGGTGGCGGCGGCCAAAGCCTCCCGAGCCAGGCTGGCGCGGTTGCGGGTCTCCAGCAGATCGCTCTCCGCCTGGGCCACCACCAGCTCCGCCCTCAGTTCGTCCAGGCGGGCGGCGGCCCCCGCCTTCACACGGCTCTGGGCCACCGCCAGGAAGGCCCTGCCCCGCGCCAAGGCCTCCTCCGCCACAGCCACCCCCGCCTCGGCGGCCACAGCCTGGTGGAAGGCCTGGCTGGCCTGGAACACCACCTCGGTCCGGGCCCGCTGGGCACTGCTCTGGTCCCCGGCCGTCTCCCGCCTGGCCGCCTCGTGGGCATGCTCCAGGGCCCCCCAGGTGTAGAGGGGAAGGGTATAGGTGGTACTGAAGGAATACTTCTGGAGCTGACGGATCTCGAAGGACATGGGGGGAACCGCGGCGCCCATCCCTGGAAAGTCCACCTTCAGCGGCTTCTGTTCAGGGGTGTAGAGCAACGAGGTCTCCAGGGAGCCCGCCCGCTTCCAGCCCGCCTGGGCCTGCCGGGCCCGGGCGGCCAGGGCCAGTTGCTCCGAAGCCCGGAAGGACGGCGCCTGGGCCAGGGCGGCGGAGACCGCATCCCCCAGGGTGAGGGGCCCCTGTTGGGCCTCCCCGGGGCGCGCCACGAGAAGAAGGACAAGGAGGGAGAGGACGCTACGCATGGGTGGGAACTCCTTCCGGGTCCTTCGTGGCCCGGTGCCGCCCCGTCCAACGCCAGGCCAGGGCGATGAAGGCCGGGAGCAGGATGAGGGAAAGGGGGATGGAGGCGACGAGGCCGAAGATGTTCACCCATCCGAAGGCGGACCACATGCGACCGCTGAGGGTGAGGGGCACCAGGCCCAGCACGGCCGTGAGGGCCGTAAGGACCACGGGGCGCAGCCGGTCCACCCCCGCGTGGAGAATGGCGGTGGGCAGGTCCTCGCCCCGGGCCATGAGCACCTGCATGCGGTCCACGAAGTAGATCTTGTGGTTCACATAGACGCCAATGAGGGCGATGAGACCCAGGAAGGCCATGAACCCGAAGGCGTTGCCCGTGAGGGCCAGGCCCGGCAGGGCCCCCAAGAGGGCGAAGGGCACGGCGACAATGACGAGGATGGACAGGAGCAGGCTGTCGAACATGAGCAGGAGCAGGAGAAAAATCAGGAGAATGGCGCCGACGGCCGCCACCCCCAGCTTCTGGAAGCTCTTCGCCGTCTCCTCCGCATCCCCCGCGTAGCCGAAGGTGGTTCCCGCGGGCCAGGTGCGGGCCCGGAGCCAGGGATCCAGTTCTTCCACCACCGTGCCGGCACTGATTCCCGGCAGCACATCGGCGTAGACCTCCACCACCCGCTGGGTGTTGCGGCGGTTGAGCTGGGCTGCGCTGCGCCCCAGGACGGCCCGGCCCGCATCCTTGAGGGCCACCTCGTGGCCCGCCGCGCTGGTCACGGGGGTCTCCTCCAGCGCCCCGAAGGGTCGGGTGCCCTGGGAGGGCTGTTCCAGCACCACCTCCACCGTGTCCTCCCCCCGCCTGAAATCCGTCACCTTATCCTGTCCATGGAGGGTGCGCAGGGCGAGGCCCACCTGGGCGGGGGTGATGCCCGTGCGGAAGGCGCGGTCGGCATCCAGTTCGACGCGGGTGAGGGGCAGGCTATCGCTCAGACTGTCCCGGACGTTCACCGCCCCGGGGATTCCGCGCAGGCGGGCCTTGACGTCTTCCGCCTGGGCCTGCAGCACCTTGTGGTCCAGCCCGTAGATCCTCACCAGCACGGGATGCTTGGTGGGGGGTCCGTAATTCAGCTCCTCCACCTTGACGCGCATCCCGACCAGGTTGGACAGGAGCTGGCGCACCCGCTGCCCGCAGGCCACGGGATCCGTCCCAGGCCGCAGGCGCACGAACAGGTCCGCCACATGACTGCCCCGGCCAGGGCCGATGTGGGACGAGAAGATCTCGGGGAAGCTCTCACCCACCATCCCACTGGTGTCCAGCACCTGGGGATCCTGCTCCAGAAGGAGGGTAGCCTCGGCCATGCGAGCGGCGGTGGTCTCCAGCCGGGTCCCCGTGGCAGCCTCGAGGCTCACGAACAGGACGGGTTTGTCGGCCTTGGGAAAGAACTCGAAACCGATGACCTTGAAGAGGCCCAGGGAAAGCACCAGGGCGAGGGAGGAGCCCAGCACCACCCGTCCTGGGTGCTGCATCACCCAGGGGATGACCCGCACGTAGAGGGCACGCAACCGGCGCAGGATGGGATTGGCCTCCTGGTGAAGCCCCTCCAGGCGATCCTCGCTCCGCGGATAGGTCTCAAGGTCCTTCACTTCCGGAACACCCTCGGGCTTCAGAAGCAGGAAGGTGGAGATCCAGGGCGTGAAGAACTGGGCCACCAGCAGCGAGGTCACGAGGGCCAGGATGACCGCCAGGGGCAGGCCCTTGATGTAGCGGCCCGTGTCCCCCCCCATGGCGAAAAGCGGCAGGAAGGAGGCGATGGCCACGGCGGTGGTGCCATTATTTGCCCAGAACACCCTGGAAGCACCGAAGACCGCAGCCCGAAGGGAGGTGAGGCCCTTGTCCCGGAGGATGGCCACGCTCTCGGTGACCACCACGGCATCATCCACCAGCAGCCCCAGGGCCACGATGAGTCCCCCGATGGTGACGATGTCCAGGCTGAAGCCGAAGAGGTAGAGCCCCAGCACTGCCCCTCCCACGGAGAGGGGAATGACCCCGGAGACCACCAGGGCGCTGCGCCACCCCATGCCCAGGGTGATGACCACCAGTACGAGGACCATGCCTTCCATCAGGCTTTTCATGAAGCCGCTGACGGTCTCGTGGATCCATTGGGGCTGATCATGGGCCACTTCAAGCCGAACGCCCTTGGGAAGGGTTGGGCGCTCCTGATCGATGCGGTTCCGCAGGGCCTTGCCCACCTGCACCGCGTCCTCGCCCCCCCGGAACCGGACCTCCAACCCCACGCCGGGCATGCCCCGATGGATGAACCGGGACGGGGCCCGGAGGCTATCCTCCTGCACCTCCGCCACCTCCCCCAGGCGCACGGTTCGGCTCCCGCCCCTGGGATCCAAGGACAGACCCACGGGCACCTGGGCCACGCTCTCGGCTCCGGTGAAGGATTGGTTGATCTGGAGGAGGGTGGTGTAGCGTCCCACATCGAACTCCCCCCCGGGAATGCGGACATTGGCAAGCTGGAGCTGCTGGGCCACCATGTCCGCGGTCATGCGGTGCTGCGCCAGACGAAGGGGATCCAGCTTCACCCGCACCGCGGGCTTGAACTCCCCCACCAGGTCGATGCCCGAAACCCCCTGGATCGAGGCCAGGGCGGTCTTCAGTCTGCGTGCCTCCCGGCTGAGGAGGGCCTCGGAGGTGTGGCCCGTCACCGCCAGGATCATCTGGGGCGTCAGGCTGGTGCTCCAGTGGGTGACTTCCGGGTCCTTCACCTCCGTGGGAAGGTCCTTCTTCTTGCCCAGGACCTTGCCGCGGACCTTTTCCACCGCCACATCCATGGTCACGTTGTCCTCGAACTTGAGGTTGAGGATGGCCGCATTGGGGATGGCCACGGCTTCCACGAATTCCACCCCCTGAAGCCCGTAGAGCACCTCCTCCACGGGCCGAAGCACCTTGACCTCCACGTCTTCCGGGCTGGCGCCAGGGTAGGGCAGCACGATCCCCAGCATGGGCACATCGATCCTCGGTTCCTCCAGCCGCGGGATGGCAGACCACCCGAGGGCACCCAGGGCCAGGAGCCCCAGGGCCCCCACAAGCACGAGGCGCCACCGACGGATGGCATAGAAGGAAAGGTCCTTGAAGGTGAGATCGTCCTGGGGCAGCCGAGCGTCACGGTTCATGGCCTACTCCGCCACCCGAACGGCCTGGCCATCCTGGAGGAAATAGGCCCCCTCCCCCACCACCCGTTCGCCGGGCTTGAGGCCTGCGCGGATCCGAACCCGACGGCCCTCGCTTCGCTGCACCTGCACCTCCCGGAGCCGAACCACGCCTCCCTCCAGGACGAAGACATGGTCCTTGTCCTCCCGGCGCACCAGGGCCTCCAGGGAGATGGAGGGTTGGGGATCCGGCAGGCTGCCAGGGAAGGTGAGGCGAACCAGGGCGCCGATGCGGAGGTTGCCACGGGTGGGTGTCACTTCCAAGGGATACAGCCCATCCGCTGGATTGGGGGAGGCCCCCAGGCTGCGCACCCGACCTTCAAAGCCCCCTTCCTGTCCTTCCAGGGCCAGCAGCACCCGCTGGCCCACCTTGAGCACCGCCGCTTCCCGGGCCGAAGCCCCAGCCCGCACCACGGGCGCTTCGGTGCTGTCCAGCAGGAGCACGGGATTCCCTGATCCCACCATCTCCCCGGGTTCGGAGACCCGGGCAAAGATCGTTCCCGCCACCGGGGCCAGGAGGCGCGTGCGTTCCAGCAGGTCCGAGGCCTGGCTCAGCTGCGCCTCGGCGGCCTCCAGCGCCGTGCGCGCGTCTTCGTGGACGCTCCTGGGCAGGGCCCCTTCCCGCACCAGGCGCTCGGCCCGGTCCGCATCCCGACGCGCCTTGTCCACCCCCGCCTGGGCCGTCCTCTGCAAGGCCCTGGCATCCACCTCGTCCTGCTGGGCCAGGGGCTGCCCCTTGCGGACCCGATCCCCTTCCCGTACCAGCACCGAGGCCAGGACGCCCGCCTGCTTGAAGCCCAGCTTGAGCCGCCCCTCCGCCGCCACACTCCCCCGCAACTCCAAAGGCGTCGAAGTTCCCCCTTCGACGGTTTCAACCCGAACCCGGGGCGGCTCGGGGGGGGCCTTGGGAGCCTCCCTTCGGCAGGCCAGGAGGGCAAGAAGACCCAAGGTCGCGCCAGCCAGAAGGGACTTCATTGAACACCTCCGTACAGGATGCGGTTACAGAAATCGGTGATCTGGGCGTACACCGTTTCGGGGGCGAAGGGACCATCGGGTCGGGGCAAGTGGGGATCCGCGTAGGTGTCCATGAGGCTCGAGGCCCCCGCGAAGATGAAATGGGCCGCCAGCCGGGGCTCCACCCCAGGGCGCACCACCCCCACGGCTTGGGCCAGGGTGATGCTTTCCTCCAGAAGGGCCAGGTAGGACCTCAGGCCTTCCGGGAGGTCATGGGTGCACCCCCGGGAGGCGGAGTAGTACATCTGCTCCACCTGGGCCAGGCCGTGAAGGGCCGTCATTTCAGGAGTCCGGAGGGCTTCCAAGGTGACCGGAAGAAAGGCGTCCAACCGGGATCGGGGCTCCGACCGGGAGGGCAGGTGGGCCTCCATGTAGGCGTTCAGCACCGACCAAATGTGGGCGAAGGCCGCCTCCACCAGGGCTTCCTTGCTGGGGAAGTGGCGGTACATGGTCCCTTCCGCCACCCCCGCACGCCGGGCCAGGACTGCCGTGGTGAGCCCTTCGAAGCCCACTTCCTGAATGAGCTCAGAGGTGACCTGAATCAGATGTTCCCGGGTTCCCATGGGCCCTCCAGACGTGAGCACTCACTCACAAGAACCCTGACATGGTAGTGAGCACTCACTCACGTCACAAGCCCTTTTCCGCCCACCTGACACCCGAAACAACGGCCGTGTGACACCCGGAACCCTTGGCTTGGTTGGCTTCGCGAATTTCGTCACACATCTGTTTCAAATTTGTCACACACGCTCGAGACACTGGCGGGTCGCCTGATGCGCTCGGAGGATCCATGTCACTCAATGCCCTGGTCAAATGGTTCAAGCCCCGGGAAATGGTCTTTTTCGATCTGCTGGAAGGCGCCGCGGGAAACTTGGTGGACATCGCTCGCCTGTTTGCATCGGAGACCCGCAGGGGCGACGCCGGGGTCCTCCATGCCATGCGCAAGCAGATCAAGGATCTGGAGCACCGTGGAGACCACTTCACCCACGAAATCCTGGACCATCTGGACAAGACCTTTGTCACGCCCATTGAGCGGGAGGACATCCTGGCCCTGACCCATGCCATGGATGATGTGGCCGACTGCATCGACGCCGCCGCCGAAAGGCTGGTGCTCTACAAGATCGATCGCATGACCCCCATCGCCAAGGACATGGCGGACCTGCTGGTGCGGGGCACGGAGACCCTCCTTCCCCTCATCCAGAGCCTTCGCACCATGTCCGATGTGAAGAAAATTCGGGCGGGAATCCAGGAACTGACGAGCCTTGAGAACCAGTCGGATGCCCTTTTCCACGCCGCCCTGGCGGACATCTTCGAGACCCCCACGGATCCCATCGCCCTCATCAAGTGGAAGGAGATCTACAGCGTCATGGAAGACGCCATGGACAGGGTGGAGCTGGTGGCCAAGGTGGTGGGCTCCACCGTCATGCGGAACGCCTGATCCATGTTCGACATCCCGCTCGCGCTGATCGTCATCGTGGTCATGGCCTGGACCATTGACTACATCAACGGTTTCCATGACACGGCCAATTCCATCGCCACCGTGGTCTCGACGGGCGTGCTGCCCGGTCGCCACGCCGTCATGATGGCCGCCGTGCTCAATTTCGCCGGTGCCATGGTGGGCACCAAGGTGGCCGCCACCATCGCCAAGGGCATGGCAGAAACCAGTGTAATCGTGCCCTCGGTGATCATCGCGGCCGTGGCCGCAGCCATCATCTGGGATCTCCTCACCTGGTGGTTCGCCATTCCTTCCTCCACCAGCCACACCCTCATGGGGGGCATCGCCGGGGCCGTGGTGGCCCATGCCGGCGTGGGTGCCCTGAAGTGGGCCAAGCTCCGGGAGATCTTCGCCTTCATCTTCATCAGCCCGGCCCTGGGTTTCCTCATCGCCATGATCATCATCCTGGCCATGCTGTGGATCTTCCGGAGATCCTCCACCCACCGGGTAAACGTGGGCTTCCGCAAGCTCCAATTGGTCTCTGCGGCCGCCATGTCCTTCAGCCACGGCCAGAATGACGCCCAGAAGGCCATGGGGGTCATCTGCATGGGCCTCATCCTCTTCGGGTACCTGACCCCCCATGGCGCCAAAGTGGACGTTCCCCTCTGGGTGAAGGTCGGCAGCGCCACCTTCATGGCCCTGGGCACCGCTGCCGGGGGCTGGAAGATCATCAAGACCCTGGGTTCGCGAATCGTCAAGCTGCGCCCCATCCATGGCTTCGCCGCCGAAACCGCCGCCGCGGGCGTCCTCACCCTGGCTGCCGCCATGGGCGTCCCCGTGAGTACCACCCACTCCATCACCGGCGCCATCATGGGCGTGGGGGCCACCATGAATGCCAACGCCGTCCGCTGGGGCCTGGCGGGCAACATCTTCGTGGCCTGGATCCTCACCATTCCCGTGAGCGCCGCCCTCGCCGCCCTGGTCTACTACCTGATCCACCCCTTCATGTAGGGCGCGGAAAAGCCCGACGGGGATTTACGTTCAGGGATGTGACAGGCAGGAGGCGTTCTTGTAGGATACCGGCACACCCCTTGTGTCCGTTGCATCCAGGAGGCCCTCCCCCATGCCCACCGTTCCGCGCCTGCCGGGGCGCCTTATTGCTGTGGAGGGGCTGGACGGATCCGGGAAGTCCACCCAGATCCACTTGCTCCACCAATGGCTCAGAAGCCTGGGTTGTCGGGTCTTCTTCACCGAATGGAACTCCAGCGAACTGGTGAAGGAAGCCACCCGTCGGGCCAAGAAGCGCCAGGCCCTCACCCCCACCACCTTCAGCCTCATCCATGCCACGGATTTTGCGGACCGGTACGAGCGCCAGATCCACCCCATGCTCAAGGCCGGCTACGTGGTGCTCTGCGATCGCTACATCTTCACCTCCTTCGCCCGGGATGCGGTGCGGGGCTGCCCGAAGGAATGGGTGCGGGGGCTCTATGATTTCGCCCAGCGGCCGGACCTGACCTTCTACTTCCGCCTTCCCCTGGAGGTGGCGCTGGGCAGGATCCTGGAGGGCCGTCCCCAGCTCAAATACTTCGAGGCCGGCATGGACATGGGGCTCTCCACGGATGTGGTGGAGAGCTTCCGCCTCTTCCAGGGCAGGGTGATGGACCAGTACGACATGCTGGCCACGGAATTCGAGTTCACGGTCATGGATGCCACCGAGGAGGTCCATGCCAAACAGGCGCGCATGCGCGCGATCGTGTCCGCCGCCCTTGACCTGCCCGCCTACCGACGGAGCGCCCCATGACCAGCGCCCGCCACTTCTACCGCAGGCCCCTGCCCCACCTCGATTTGGAGCTTCTCACGGGGCGGTTGGTGGTCCTCGAAGGTCCCGACTCCGCGGGCCGCAGCACCCAGATCCAGCTCCTGAGCCAGTGGCTGGAAGAGCAGGGCTACGCCGTGGCCAAGGTGGGCCTCAAGCGATCCGCCCTGGTGGGGGAGGAACTGGAGCAGGCCAAGCAGGGCAACAGCCTGAGCCCCCGCACCATGGACCTGTTCTATGCCACGGATTTCTACGACCAGTTGGAGAATCGCATCGTCCCGGCCCTGAAATCGGGGTTCATCGTGCTTTCGGACCGCTACATCTACACCCTCATCGCCCGTGCCCTGGTGCGGGGGGGCCAGCGGCCCTGGCTGGAATCCCTCTATGGCATGGCCCTGGTTCCGGACGCCCTGTTCTATCTGAACGTGTCCACCCAGGCCCTGGTGGAACGCACCCTGGCGGAGCACGGCACCCTGGACTACTGGGAATCCGGCATGGACCTGGGCCTGAGCCGCGACTGGTACGACAGTTTTGTCCGCTACCAGCGGCGCATGCGTTCGGAGTTCAAGACCCTCATGGAGATCCACGGGGGCCAGTCCATCAACGCCAGCCAGTCCGTGGGGGCCGTGCAGGCGGAACTCAGGGCCCACCTCGGTGGGCTGCTGTGAATGTGAACACCCCACTGGAGATGGCGACATGACCCAGCCCAAGCCGACCCCCGTGGCAAGGAAGTCCAAGACCACATCCAAGGCCCCCAAGGCTGCCAGCACGGCTCCCACGCCACACCCCCCCAAAAAGCAGCCCAAAGCCACCCACGCCAAGGCCTCCCCGTCCCCTGCGGCCGTTCCCAAGGTGCCCGCCCCCAAGGACACCCGGTCGAAACGCAGGCAGCTGGTGCAGAAGCTCGCCAGGAACCTGACGGGGCTTCGCGCGGCGCTTGCGGAGGCCGTGGATCAGTTCGAGATGAAGGTCCAGGGACGACTGGCCTCGGCCCAGACCCTGCTGGAAGGTCAGGACGGCGGCCTCCCGGCCCTGCCCCTCTCCACCCTGGAAAGGGCCCGGAAGGCGGTGGCGGACCTCCACCTCAAACCCCAGAAGGGCCGCCTCAAGGATCTGGAGGCCCTGGCGGAGGCCGCCTCGAAGCTCCAGAAGGTGCTGGCCAAGCTCGGGGTCTGAAGCCACAGGGCGGTTGCGGGAGGTCGGCTGCGTGATCCCACTCAGTCCATCAGTAGCTGACGGTCCGCCCGCTGAAGGACGTTGAGGTCGCCGCCAACCCGGCGTAGCTCATCATGAGCTCGGCCCGGGTAGAGCTCTCCGTGGCTCCCCTCACGTTGGACCAGGCCCCACCACTGTTGGGACGGGGCACCGTGAGCCCCAGGCTGTCCAGGCTCTGGGCGTACTGCTGGGCCAGCATGGCCCGGGTTCCGGGATCCGCCTGCTGGTAGGCCATGCGCATCTCGGCATAGGCCTTCTCGGCGTTGCAAAGCACCATCTGGAGGTTGGGGTGGAAGGATGCAAACTGCAACACCAGCGACTGTCGAATCTGGGCCACAGCCTCGGGTGTCACCAGGGCCGCATTGCGACCGCTGGCCACCCACATGAAATACAGCATTTCCAGGGCCGCCTCCAGATCTGCCGCGGTGAAGGTTTTCTTGTACTGCCCCCCTGGGTTGCCCTGGGGTTGGGCCTGGCTCTGGGTCAGGACCTGGCTGCGGCGCTGGATGGCTTCGTGAAGGGCCTGGGCCCAGGCGATGCCCGCCTGGGCACCCGCGGCGAGGCGACCTTCCATCACCGTCCGCACTTCCTGCCGTCCCCTGGCCTGGTCCTGGGCACTCCCCTGGGTCATCTGATCCAGGAGCCTCTTCCCCCCCAGGGCCAGAACAGCGCGGTCCTCCGGTTTGCCCTTCCCGTAGAACGTCACGAAGCGCTGTCGGGTCATTTCGAATTCCCCCTCGGTCATCTGGATGCCGAAGGCCAGATTCACCACCTGCACGAAGGACGCCACGGACTCATGCGTGAGGGGTGGATTCCCCTCCACCAGCACCTGGTCCGCGGAGGAAGGACGCAGCCCCTGGCGCACATGGGCCACGGTACGGGCCATCCCCTTGGCATCCAGGCAACCGGAACCGGCAACCCCAACCCTTGCCGCCGCGGCTGGGGCGGAAACCCCCAGCCGGAAGCCCGCCAGCGCTTCTTCGCATTTTCGCCACCCGGCCCCATCGCCCTGGGGGGCGGACCGGGCCACCAGCACCGCATGGGTGTCCGTGAGCACCACGGCCATGAGGGCGCGCATGGGCGTGGCCTGGTTGGGCCCGCGGTAGTTCAGTTCACAGGTCCGGGCCTCCCGACCATCCAGATGACCCGAACCCAGCCGACTGTTGAACACCTCTCCCCCCTGCTGGATGGGCCCCAGCACCAGGGAGAAGAGGGCCTGGCTGGCCTGGTCCAGGGACATGGAGACCAGACTCCCCTGCCGGGGCACCGTCACCACCTCCACCCCCGGCTGGTCCTCCGGGCCCCCGGGCTGGGCCGAGAGCGAGGTCACAGTTCCCACGTTGGGTACAGGGGAGGTGTGCACCTTCCAGCCCCCAGGGATGGGAAGCGAGAACAGTCGGTCGCGGTCCCGATGCACCCGGTCCTGGGCCGACACGAAACCTGGAAGGAAGAGCAGGAGCGACCAGGCCGCGTGCATCATAGAGTCTCCTCGGAAGGGCAGGAAGCGTATCGCCCCGGCCTTGATGCACCTTGAATTCCACTGGTACGAAAATTCCAAGGGGCCTCACACAATTCATAGGAAACTGCTCCCATGCTCAAGCCCATGTCGATCTTCGAGACCAGCGAGGATCCCACCCTGGATCCCGAGGCCATCCTCCATTCCCTGCCACCCAGAAACCATTTCGCCACGGGGCTGTGGACGCTATGCATCTACGTATGTTTGGCCCTAGGCGTTTGGGCCTGGCTGGCGTTCATGCCCAAGCCCAACCCGCGGCCCCAGGTGCGATCCGTATCCGTGGCGGTGGACCTGCGGACGGAGGTCCCCAAGGCCAAGCCTGCCCCCTTCCCCTTCGAAGGTCGACCCGATCGAATCACGGGCCCCGAAGGCGCCATGGCCAGCGCGTTGGCCGCCCTGGATGTGCAGGCCACGCGCACCACGGCCCTCGTGGACACCCTCAAGGACGGCCAGATGGTCCATTTTCCCGAAACACCCAAGTTTCTCGCACCCGATGGACAGGGATGGGGGGGGGCACCGGGTCCAGGAACCGGAATGGGCGGAAGGGGCGTGCATCCCAAGGTCGCGAAGATCATCCCTCGCTTTCCCAGACGCATCAAAGGAGAGATGGGGATCTATCACAACGAGGGTGGAGAGAATTTCTCAAGCCTGGAAATCAGGACCATCGTGCAACTCAACCGTGAGGGCAAGCCCATCAGCGTGGAGTGTGAAACAGGGGACAAACGTCTCTGGAACCATGTCATTTCCCATGTCCTCAAGTGGCAATGGGAAAGCCCCATAGCCTGCGGACAGGAAGTTCCCTACACGACGATCGTCTACATCCTTCCCTGGAATTTCCTCCGCTACAAAACCTAGGGTTGAAGGGCATGAGGCTAGGATGTGCCTACTCCGCAGACCCTTTGCGGATCCGGAGCTGCAACAGCATCTTGATGGCCACACAGGCGGCGCCGAACCCATTGTCGATGTTCACGACGGCAATGCCCGGACTGCAGCTGGCCAGCATGCTGTGGAGGGCCACGGTGCCGCCCAGGCTGATGCCACTGCCCACACTGGTGGGTACGGCGAGGACGGGGGCATCCACCAGTCCCGCCAGCACGCTGGGAAGGGCCCCTTCCATGCCAGCCGCCACGATGAGGACGGGGCAGGCCTTCAACTGGGGCAGGACCTTCTGGAGGCGGTGGAGGCCCGCCACACCCACGTCGTAGAAATCCAGGGTGGGATACCCCAGGGCGTGCAGCACGGCCCGGGCCTCGGTGATCACGGGAATGTCCCCCGTGCCGCCCGTGAGAAGGCCCACGGGGGGAAGGTCCTGGAGGGGCCGGGGACACCGCACCGCCGTGCGGCTCACGGCGTCCACCTCCGCCAGGTCCTTCACGGCCTCCATCTGGACCTCCGAGAGGCGCGTGGCCAGGCGCAAGCCTTCCCCCTCCCGGAAGAGGCGCACCAGCTGCTCCACGGTCTTGCCAGGGGCGAAGATCACCTCGGGGATGCCCGTGCGGGCTTCCCGTTCATGGTCCCAACGAATGTCCGTCATGGCTACTCCAGGGAAAAGCTCAGGCTGCCGCTCTGCCGCCCTCCAAGGTCCAGGGCGACGAAGGCAAAGCCCACGGCACGGGCCAGGGCCTCCAGTTCCGAGCGGTAAGGTTCCTCCAGCACCTTGCCCATCAACCTCCGCTCCAACTCCACCCGCACCACGGGGCCGTGGTACCGGGCCAGGGCGGGCCATATCCCGTTGTCCCGGAGGTACCCTTCCACTGCATCCATCATGCGCAAACGCTCGGGGGTCACCTCCGTGCCCACGGGAAAGCGGCTGGCCAGGCAGGGCGAGGCGGGCTTCTCCGCCAGCGATAAGCCCCAATGTCGGGCCAGGGTCCGCACCCCTGTCTTGTCCAGGCCCGCCGCCAGCAGAGGGGCGAAGACCCCATGCTCCTGGGCCGCGTTCATGCCGGGTCGGTAGTCGCTCAGATCCTCCACCTGGGCACCGTGGAGGATCCACGCCTCGGGGTAGCGTTGCAGTGCCAGTCGCCCCGCGGTCTCGTAGAGGGCGGTCTTGCAGTGGTGGCACCGGTCTCCGGTGTTGGCCCGGTAGGCCTCCACCTCGGTTTCCCGGGCCTCGATCTCCTCCAGATGGGCCCCCAGGGCCTCGGCCAGGGCATGGGCATCCTTGCGATCCCCCTCGGACAGGGAGGGCCCCACCGCCAGCAGGGCCGTTGTGGGAAGTTCCGCCCGCAGGCAGGCCGCCACCACCACCGCCGAGTCCAGCCCCCCGGAGAAGCAGACGAAGGCATGGCGCCCCCGGGCGGCCTCCTTGAGCACGTCCAGCAGTTTCTGTTCGTTGGCGTGAATGTCCATCGGGCCTCGTCACGGGTTTGCCTGCACCTCCCAGTTTCGCAGTTCCCGTCGCTCGAAGGCAGACCCCCGCATATTAGCTAATTACTCATTTCGAATACCCCTGCGATCCCACGCCATGGGCCCTGGGGCTACGCCATCCTCCCAGCTACAGGCAGTTAGCCTCCCTGACCACAGGCAGTCCTCCAGGTCCGTCTCCAACATCCCATTCGCTCCACCCGCGTGTCCCCCAGACCCCGCGCGGTCACCACGGGCATGCAGGTCCGCCATCAGGCTCCCCCGGATGGCAGCCTCAGCTCCGGTCCTCCACCAGGATGCCGTGATCGTACAGCTCCCTCAGGGTGGAGGGGGGAAGGAGGGCCAAGGACGTGGCCTGGAGGGTCCGCATGTCCGCCGACGTGGGGTGCTCGCCGAAGAGGACCAGGAGCTGGGCCAGCGGCTTGGGCATCCGGACCGCATGGAGGATGGAGTAGCTCCACGCCCAGCAGGTATCGCCCTCCAGATCCTGGGTGGAGATGCGTCCGACCTTCAGGGTGCCGGGGAGCGGGTGATCCTGGAGCTCGCCATGGGCTGCCCGGACCTGCGCGACGGCACCGGCCAATTCCACCCCTCCCAGGGCGAGGATCTGGTTCCATTCCAGGCTTCGGGCTTCCGCCACGCAGGCCCTGTAGAACTCGGAAGGCGAGGTCCCCCAGGTGGCCTCGTCCACGGAAACGCCCGGCCGCAGGGCCCGAACACAGTGCTCGGCCACCACGCGCTCCGCCTTGAGGAGGACATCACGGAGGCGATCCCAGAAGCGTTTTCCCGCGCCCGCCCGGACGTGCATGCAAAACCAGGTGGCACATACGGCGTTACGGTAGGTGCAGATCAGGCACCTTTGGTGCTCCGAATCGTGGAAGGGGCAGCAGATCCCTGCATCCCGACCGAACAAGCCCGGATGGGCCCGAAGGCGTTCCCGCTCGTCAGGGTGGAAGGCACCCAGGTCCATGGCCTCGGGAAAGACACCGGTGCCCTGAGCCAGGTAGCGTTCCAGGATGGCCCGCCCGGGGGAGGAACCGGCTTCCTCCTCCAGGAGCGCCCCCACCATGAAGTTGGCCAACAAGGGGTAGTGTGCGCAGCACCGGACCGCGTTCAGCAGTCCCACGGGCCCGGCCGACTTCCCCTCCTGACACATGGGGCAGGCTTCGCACTGGGCAAGGGGTTCTTCAGGCACGGGGCCCGGGAGGAAGGCCTTGACCCAGGTCTGGTGGAAGGGGTTCATGCCCCATGATCCTGTGCGCAGCACACGGTCATGGCAAGCCTACTTGTACTCGAGGTACATCGCCCCCCCGATGAACTCTCGCAGGATGGAGGTATTCGGGACCAAGTCCTGGGGAATGGGCAGGAAGTGGAGGATGAAGTCCATCATGTAGTTGGCCATGGGGTAGTTCTTGGAGCTCTGGGGCACGGACTTGAGGAGGGGCTCCACGAAGGGGCGCAGCACCGATAGCTCGTAGGGCATGGAGGAGTTGAAGATGGCGTCCGCGGCCCCCTGGTGGGGGAAGATGTTCTTCTCCTCGCCCGCCCGCACGGAGGCCCAGCGGCTCAGGTTGTCCTCGGCGGTGTAGCCCCGGTACCGGTAGTCGCGCACCAGGCGCCGGTACAGCCGCGCCGGGGTGGTGGGAATGCGGATGGCATCCGTGATGTTCACCTGGGTCAGGGGGGCGAT